>CALAKU010000001.1 GCA_937922925.1 uncultured Arenicella sp.
TCAGTCAGCTTAAGTGGCTCAGACTTTTGATCACGGCGGGCTTCATAATCGAGTTTGCCGTCAATCGCATCTTGCAGTACAGCCAATGCCGCATCACGTAAGTCTTCTGGAGCAACGACGCCATCGACTACCCCAGCTTTAAGCGCCACATCGGCGCGCTGCTCTTTACCCGATGCAATCCAATCAATCGCCGTATCAGCTCCCGCGATACGCGGTAGGCGAACGGTGCCGCCCCAGCCTGGGATAATGCCTAGCTTGGTTTCAGGCAAACCGACTTTGGCGACAGAACTCATTACTCGAAAGTCACAAGCCAAAGCCAATTCCAAGCCGCCGCCCATGGCGTAACCGTTAATGGCAACACACGTTGGAAAGTCTAAGTCTTCCAACAGGCTCATGGTCTCGTTATTAACTGCTAAGGCTTCTTGCACTTTGCTTAAATCGCCACTAGCGAATAAGGGAACAAACTCAGTGATGTCCGCGCCAACAATAAAAACTGGCTTGCTGCTGGTGACCAATAAACCTTTGATGTCTTCGGCGCCATCCAGCAGATCAACCGCTTCGCCGAATTCTTTAACGGTGACCGCATCAAATTTATTGACGGACTCACCTTGCAGATCAAAATTGAGCTCGGCGATGCCGTTTTCCAACATCGTCAGCGAGACTGCACTTCCATTAAACATGTTTTGCCTCTGGGTAGTATTGAAATGAAAATCGAACGATCGTTCGGTATTGGTGCATTATGCGTCAAGCCGCACCTTAATTACCAGTAGTTTGACCCATACAACATCTGAATATTGTTCATACGATGCTATTATTTTGACCCTAGCGGAGGGCAAAATCATGCGGCACCACAGCCTATTTTTATTTTTTTTATTGTTAGCGAATGTTCAAGCGCAGGCACAATCTTGCCAAAGTGAGGCACACAGAGCCTTCGATTTTTGGATTGGTGAATGGCAAGTCAGCAACGCAGACGGCTCTAATGCTGGCGAGAATCTGATTACTTCGGAACAAAATGGCTGTTTGATTAAAGAATCGTGGCGCAGTGCATCAGGCAGCTTTACTGGCACCAGTTTAAATTTTTACCATCCCGTCAAAAAGCGCTGGCAGCAACTCTGGATTGATAATGGCGGAGGCTACTTAGAATTACACGGGCATCGCGAGGCAAATAAAATGATCTTGCGCAGCGAACCTTCAATCAATAAGGAGGGTAAGACCGTGGTGCAACAAATTACCTGGGCGCTTAACGACGATAAAACGGTACAACAAACTTGGCAAACTTTGCTGGATGGCAAGGTTGATAAACTGGTGTTCGATGGCCTCTACCAAGCTCGAGACGATCAAAATACTCAAAACAAGGGCAGACCATGAAACGCAATGCCATTCTTTGCATGTTGTCCGGCGGCATTGACTCCACCGGCGCATTGCACCAACTGTTGAGTGATGCCGACTACGCCAATCGCGACCTCTTAGTGCATCACATCATCTTGCAGAATCGAGAAAATCGGGCGCAAGCCGAACTGGATGCCGTCTCGAGAATACTCGACTACTATCAACGGCACTTCCCTGATCGGCCGTTTGTGTATACCGAAAGCATTTTCAATACCATGGGCTTCGCGCCGCTTCAATCCATGCGCTTTCCATTTGACATGGATGTGTGTGCGTTTATGGCCGCCAATATCGCGGTGGCCGATAAGAACATCCGAGAGGTGGCCATGGGGCGCACGCAAACCGATCTCGCGGGCGGAGGCGATCTTAAATTGCGTATGGAGCGCGCTCAGAGAATTTTTAAAAGTGTTTATTCTCTAGAACGCGAGTCGCCGCCAAACTACATCTTCCCAGTGGTCAATTTTAGTAAGGCACAGATTTGGGGAATGCTTCCTGACGAGCTTAGGAAGCTCACTTGGTATTGTCGACATCCGTCGTATCAGGCCGATGGCAAAGCCATAAGCTGTGGAGTTTGCTCAACGTGCAAAGAGGTTGCTGCGTTTAGGAAGCCGATTAACTAGAAACTCCTAATTCGAATTCGTGCGCCAATAACCATGCTTTTCGATCTACGCCGCCAGCATAGCCACTGAGCTTGCCGCTTGCCGCAATGACTCGATGGCAAGGAACGACAATACTTAAAGGGTTCTTGCCATTGGCTGCGCCCACCGCTCGAACCGCTTTGGGATTATCAATTTGGGCGGCAATGTCGGCATACGAACAAGTCTGCCCATAAGGAATAGTTTGCAAACGCGCCCACACTTGTTGTTGAAACGCGGTTCCTTGGGTCACCATGGGCAAATCAAACGCTTTACGATGGCCGTCAAAGTAGTCGCACAACTGCTTGACTGCGCTTTCGGTGATCGAGTTTGTATTGACTGGATTGGGTTCGTCGACAAAGAAAACGCTGTGCAAAGCGGCCTCACTAGCACACACTTCTAATACGCCGATCGGGCTCTCTACGTGTTGATAAAAACAGGCGTTCATACGGTGTTCTCCTAAAAACGCTTTAGAGCTGATTCCAAAGCTGAAAAGTAAGGTAACTGCGCCATGGGGCAAGGCGGGTCAAGTCATCGAGATCACCAACTCGCTTTAGCGCATTGTTGACGCCCGCATCGCCCGCCAACCAAACGTCTGGGTCTTTGCTACCTCGGATGCGCGCATAGTTTGCCGTCCAAGGGCCTATGCCTTTTAGCTTAAGCCATTCGTCTATGTTTTCAGGTTCAGCCGCGTTAACAAAATGATCGGCAAAACGCCGCAGGCAATCTTTACGGGCTTGAGGCATCTTAAAAAAACTTAAGTCGCTCTCCCCAACCGCCTTCGCGGATGGGAAGCATCGCAGGATTTTGCTGGATTCGGGAGTTTGCTGCGCTAGTGGCACGCCGAGTTCATCCACCAGCGTTTGCACCAATTTCTGAGCTGCCACTACCGACACTTGCTGGCCCAATATGGCGCGCACGCCAGCTTCAAAAACACTCCAGATCCCCGGTATTCGAAGACCCGGTAAATAGTCAATCGCGTCACTCAGCTCAGCTTGCAAATGCGAGTCAATTGCGTCGATGTCGGCATCCACATCAAACAGCGCTCGCAGGCGATTCTGAATACCCAACAGATCGTCAATACGATTCAGCTTGAGGCTAATACGCAGGCTCGCTTTCTCGTCATCATGACTGACCTCAATTGTGCCTCGCGACTGCCCATACTCAATCACGCGGCCATACGAAGTTTCATCGGCCCACTCTAGGCCATCGATCAATCGTCGGCGTAAAAAGTTCAGCATTTCTTGCCAAGCAAAGGGAGGTCGATAGGCTAGAAAGAGCACTAAACCCTGTTGAGAGTTCGAGCGGCCACTGCGAATCTCTCTAGGGCTTAAACCAAGGTGTTGTTTGACGGCTTCGTTAAATCGTCGCACGCTGTTAAATCCGCTCGCCATGGCAATATCACTGATGGCGAGTTGGCTTTGATGTAAAAGTTGCTTAGCAAACAAACATTGTTGATAAATCGCATATTGCTTGGGCGACACACCTAAACCCCGAGCAAACAGTTCTCGTAAATAACGGCTAGACACGCCTACTCTTGCGGCTAAGTCATCGACGCTATTGTCGTAAAGCGCGCCGGCTTCAATCAGTTTGATCGCTCGCTGCAAAGTGGTACCCGTGCCCTGCCACGCGGCCGATCGTGGGGCGCATTCCGGGCGGCAGCGTAAACACGGGCGAAAACCCGCTTGAGCCGCAGAGAACGCTGAACGATGGTACTCGACGTTTTTTTCTAAGGGCGGATTCGCCGGGCAAATAGGCCGACAATAAATGCCAGTGGTTTTAACGGCGGTGAAAAACACGCCATCAAAACGCGCGTCTCGTGATTTACGCGCGCGGGAAAATGAGTTTTGAGATTGACTATCATTCGAAACCGTCATGCCAACAGTTTAACTCATTGCGAAAGTCAAACTGGCGGTTTTCGGAGGTGAATGATTTTGCTTTTACGTTTACTCTTTCATATAGAAATTCAAACAATAAAAGCTCTATAAGTCGGCAAACGAATCGTCTTCTTTTGCGACCAAGCGTTGCAATGCATCAAATTCCATCGAACCCGGCCCCGGGCCAGTATTGTTCCCCATTTGAATTTTCAATAGCTCTTGAGTCTGCTTACCAATTTCTTCGGATACCGGCACAATGGCTTTGCCGGTTTGATCCACGGACACTTGAATCTCGCAAGAACGTTGCAACAAGCTCATGTTCAAAAACATCTCTTCAATCGTGCCTCCACAAGTTAGTAAACCGTGGCTTTTTAAGATCAAAAAGTTTTTATCGCCTAAGCTCTTAATTAAGTCGTCTTTTTCACCCGGCATCACGGTAATGCCTTGAAAGTCGTGATAAGCCACTTGCCCATAGAGCAATACCGAGTAAAAGTTATCGATTCGCAAGCCGTCTTGCTGGCAGGCCACCGTCATGCCTGCGGTAGAGTGAATATGGCCAATGCAATGCGCGTCTTCGCGAGTGCCATGAATGGCACTGTGAATCAACATACCCGCCGGATTCACCGGGTAAGGATTGTCCTCAACTTTATTGCCTTCGATATCCACCTTGACTAACTTGGACGCAGTCACTTCTTTGTAGTGCAAGCCATAAGGGTTGATCAAAAAGTGGCCGTCTTCACCCGGCACCTTAACCGTGATGTGGTTATAAATAAGTTCGCTCCACCCCATGTAATCGAAAATTCGATAACAGGCGGCCAACTTAACGCGGATATCTTTTTCGGCTTGCTGCATTTGCTTGGTCTCTTGGATAAATCTGATAATTTAAACTTATTATACGCAAACTACCTTCCTCTGTTTAGAGTGGCAGTACATGCAACAAAACGCTAAACGAGGCAATTGGGGACACTAGGGACTTTCAACGAGAATGACCTGAACTGCATATCGGAACCTTTACGATTGAGCCTATGGAGTTTGATCGCTGGTACGCCATTAAGCATCGAGTGCTACTTGGGAGCATTAGGAAATTCATCGAGTTCTGGAGCTTACCAATACGACCCCTTGTTTACCCTCACAAAGATCGCAAAAGCCAGTAATCCAATAGCAAACAAATCAATGTAGGCTATTTTCATTAAAGCTGAGTTTGTTTCACTGCTTAATACAACCAAGGCGACAAAAGTCAACATAGAAACCATTACCAAAGTCGTCGCGACAGTTTGCATCGCTGGTTGGAATATAGAATAGAATAATAGCCCTCCGAGCAAGCCAAACAACAGAGCTCGGTGGCGTAAAAGGAGTTCGATGTTTGGCTCATCTATATAAATTCCGTAAGAGCGGCTTAATTGTGCGCTGGCAAAAAAACCAATGATCGGCAAAATATTGATCACCGAGACGATCAATAGAAGCACGTTGTAAATTTTCATATTGCCGCTCTTCCTAAATTTTTCTGTTCAATTTAGCTGTCTTTTTTAGCGGTCAGTAAATACAGCAAGGGCCCAAACGACCCCAAAACTAAGGTAATTGCCACAAATGGCCAAGGGTTGCGACCGGTGCGTTTGGCGTCGATCAACATAAAGCTAATGAGTAGAACACAGGCCACTACCAAATCAGCTAGCACCTGCCAGCCTGCTGGGCTGCGAAGTTCGTAGTCAATAATGCCCCAATAGCCTACCTGCATAACGGCATACACACTTAAGGCAGTAAATGGAACGATTAAAATGAAAGCCAATGTTCTCTGATTCATGATGAGTACTCTTTTAGTAAACGAGTACTCATCATGAAGTCATTTTGATTTAAGAACAAATACCTCAGAGGTTATTGTCGCGATAACGCCGTTGACGTTATCCTGAACGGATAACTAGGAGTGACACCATGCAACCAAAAGCGACCGAAATTGACCTAAACCTAGGCTTCGCTCAAGCGCTAAAACTGTGGCGACAACAACGTAAGGTCTCGCAGCTTGAACTGTCTTTGTCGGCCGAGGTATCGCAACGGCATATCAGTTGGCTGGAAACTGGCCGCAGCCAACCCAGTCGCGAGATGGTGTTGCGCCTAAGTGAGAGCTTGGATATTCCATTGCGCGAACGCAATCGTTTACTCAATAGTGCTGGCTTCGCCAGCGTGTACACCGAACACAGCTTTGATGCGCCGGAATTAGAACCGGTCAAAAGTCTGCTCAGTGAAATGCTCGATCACCATCTGCCCTACCCGGCTTACGTGATGGATCGGCATTGGAACATACTGATGCAAAACAGCGCTTGTGATTTACTGTTTCTAATTCCCGAAGATTCAAATGACTTCTGGTACGCATTGTCCGAGGATGGGCCGGCCAATGCGGCCATACTCTTTACGCACCCGAAAGGCGTGCGGCCAATGATTAAAAATTTTGACGAAATCATTGCGCCATTTGTCAGGCGCTTACAAAAAGAAGCAATGGAGTATCAAGATGACCACAGCATTAAACTCGTTGAAATTTTGAAAGCTCTGGTTGGCGATGTAGTTGACCTAAGTCTACAGCCTCTCTTGCCAACCTTGCCGGTTCGTCTGGCAGTAGACGACATTGAACTGAAACTAACAACGGTTATCTCAACTTTTGGAACCGCCCAAGATATAACTGCACAGGAGTTACGCTTAGAGACGTTTTACCCGACTGATCAAACCACCAGAGCTTTCTTTCAAGCGCAAACAGATTCTATGAAGACCCAGTGAAAAGCAACAGTAAACAAACAGTGGAAGCAATGGCGTTGCATTATTGATGTTGCTGGCAACGCCATTGTTCACTGTTTTTCCCTCAGCGGAAGAGAAGGAGGAGAGAGAGGGAGGGAAAAGAAGGTCGGGCCTGCTGGTTGGTATCCTTTAAAACCGTAGAATAAAATATACAGATAACACACCGCGGGCAAAATAAACGAGATTTGTAAACCAAGATTGTCGGCCATCACGCCTTGTAGTAACGGCACCAATGCCCCGCCCACAATCGCCATACACAATACGCCAGAGCCTTTGCTCGCTAGCGGCCCCAGTTTAGCAATCGCCAAACTAAAGGTTGTTGGAAACATTAACGAGTTAAATAGCCCGACTCCAATTAGAGCAACCCAAGCGGTGGTACCTTGTGTACTAATCGCCACCCGCAACTAGATAATCGCACCGGCTGAATTGAGCATTAACATGACATTTGCGGCTAACATAAACATCAGCGCCACGCCAATAAAACGGCCTATCATGGCACCTAGCCAATAGTAGGCCACGTACTTTGACGCATCGGCTTCTACCATGCCGGCAATGTTGGGCTCACCCATAAAGTTAATCAAAAAACTGCCAATCGACACTTCTGCACCGACATATAAAAAGATGGCAATGGCAGAGAGCAAACGAATTAGGCCGCAAAAAAACAGAATTGAATCAATATGGCCTGAGTGTACGTTAGATCAAATACGTTTTTTAAAAACGGGACCAGAATGTCGTTTAAGACCATTAAAAAACCCTACATAAAAAACAGTGAAGTCAAAATAACGAGTGGAATAGTGTAGTTGCGATCGTTTGAGCTAGACGTGCTCGACGCATATGTCATCGGAGATTGAGCCATGGTAAGTCTCTATTTTGTTTATACGTTTAAGGCTTTGGCAAACAGCACCAAAATTTGTGAGGCGCATAAATCGCCTCTTCCTCTTTCTTTGAGTTACAACACTATTGCAGTGCTAAACTCAAAAATACGCATAAAGCGTACCGCTCTCTCCACTAACGAGGATAGTCTTTTGCTTACTAAGTCACAAGCCCGTGGAATGAATGAAGGTCGAGATATATCGACCTACGCCACTATAAAGCGTGTACCAGATTATTGATTCTTTTTAGGCGTGTTTGTGGCACCGTCAATGGCATCTCAAAGCCAGCCTGAGCAAGCATTCTATCGACCTCGCTTGAATCTTCTAATGACGTATAAAAATCAAATGGCCGTTGCCATTTCCATAAACTGTGAGGAAGTACTTTACGACTAACCTCGACTCCTTCTATATGGATATGATGCTCACCTAATATGCGAGGCACAGTCGCGCCTTCGTCTTGCTGTGCGCGCCAATCGTCTAAACGTAGTTGCGTGTCTTTTATCACAGGTAATTGTTCACGCGACATCCGTAGTAACACGGGCAATAGCGTTTTTGGCACATGATCATCGCCGATAAGGTCACCATCAAAGGTTTCATCACTGATCATACGCTCTACCCATTTCGCCACATGTGGCGCTTTTTTGCGCATCAATTCACCGGGCGCAGGGTCGCGGTAAAGGTGAGCATAGAGAGGCCCAATTAGACCAAAATCACCGATGCTCGGGCGGGCACCCAATAAAAATTCATGCTGCGCAAAATGTACATCAAGCTCACTCAACAGTGAGACATAAGAGTGCTCAATCGCGGGAATCGATTTTTCTGTAATACCAAGCCCGGGAACAAAGCCTCGAAATTTTGCGCCGAGCTTTTTACCTACATACCGTTTTAGAAATTTGGGGCCGTTGGGGAAAACCGCGCTGCCGAATTCTTGATAGATAAACGGTTGGTTCTGTTGTGGGAAGTTCCAGCGATAGTGCATGGCTGGGATGAGCAACCACTCATCGCCATAGACTTCAAGCAATTGAGAGACCAGACGTTGTTTTGGCGTGCTTGGATAAACCGACGGCGCGCCAGACTGCTTTTCTAGCTCGTCGATAATAACGCTGGTGTCTTGCAAGTATCGACCGTCTGCGGTTTTAACAACCGGGATAAATCGAACACCGGTATTCGGCACAATGATGTTTTTATAGACGTTGACCGAGGCTTTGATTTCCTCGAATTCAAAACCTTGCTTGCGCAAATACGATCTCGCTTTACCGCTGTACAGCGACATTTCTGCGCCGTACAGCGTAATCATTACGCGACCTCGAATAGGCCAGCGGCGCCCATTCCACCGCCAACACACATGGTGATAACCACGTATTTAACGCCTCGGCGTTTGCCCTCGATTAGGGCGTGGCCCACCATACGCGAACCACTCATGCCATAAGGATGGCCAACCGATATAGCCCCGCCATTCACATTCAGTTTGTCGTTATCGATGCCGAGCTTGTCGCGACAGTAAAGTACTTGCACGGCGAAGGCTTCGTTTAATTCCCACAAACCAATGTCATCTACACTTAGGCCATTGGCTTTTAACAACTTAGGCACTGCAAACACTGGGCCGATCCCCATCTCGTCAGGCTCGCAGCCTGCTACCGCCATGCCTCTGTAAATTCCGAGCGGCTCTAAGCCTTTTTGTTCAGCAAGTTTGGCATCCATCACGACTTGGGCGGAAGCGCCGTCGGAAAGCTGTGATGCGTTGCCGGCGGTAATCGTTCCGTCTTCAATTACGGTTTTCAAACCCGCCAAACCCTCGGCGGTGGTGGCGCGTAGACCTTCATCGGCGGAGACTGTCACCTCTTGGGTAGAGGTCTCGCCGGATTCTTTGTCGTAAATCAATTTGGTGGTGGTTACCGGCACCAGCTCGTCATTAAATCGCCCGGCTTCGTAACCCGCTGCCGTACGAGTCTGAGATTGCAGTCCGTATGCGTCCATGGCATCACGAGAAATGTCGTATCGCTTAGCGACGACTTCGGCAGTTTGCAGCATGGGCATATAGATATGTGGATGCATGGCAACCAATTCTTTATCAACGGCTCGGTGCAAATTCATTTTGTCATTCTGCACCAAACTAATGCTGTCAATGCCGCCAGCAATCACAGTACTCATGCCGTCGTGCATGATTTGTTTGGCCGCAGTTGCTACCGCCATTAAACCTGAGGAGCATTGACGGTCGATGGACATTCCTGACACGCTGGCTGGCAGACCAGCACGAAGGCCAATTTGGCGGGCGATATTTCCGCCTGTGGTGCCCTGCTGCAAGGCACAGCCCATGATCACATCATCAACTTGCGCGCCTTCGATTCCCGCCCGTTCAACCGCTGCGCTTACGGCCGCTGCACCCAAACTTGGGCCACTTAGATCATTAAAAGCTCCGCGGTAGGCTTTGCCAATGGGAGTGCGGGCGGTAGAGACAATGACAGCGTCTTTCATGGTTCACCTTTTCAATTAAATTAGTTTTGATATGCAAGTTGGTTGAAGCGTTTTTGATAAAAACCTTGATCACCAAACATAAGGTTGATCATCATCAATCGTCTTACGTAATGGCCAACGCTCATTTCTTCGGTCATGCCCATGCCACCGTGCAATTGAATGGCTTCGTCCCCAATGTGCTTGCCTGTTTTAGCAATCAACGTTCTTAGGGCTGCTAACATTTTTTGCGCATCGTGCGCAGATGTTTCTGGATCACTCAATTCACACAGCGTTCCCACCAGCATCGATTTAGCCTGTTCGAATGACATAAACATATCGACCATACGATGCTGCAAAGCCTGAAACGTGCTGATCGGCACACCAAATTGTTTACGCGTTTTGGTGTACTCAACCGTTGCCCGATTTAGTACTTCCATAATACCGACGGCTTCGGCGCAAAGGGCAACTTGAGCACGATCCATGCACCGGGACACCAACCCATAAGCCTCACCTAGCTCACTAATAAGCACACCAGACGCATTATCAAAGCTCACATCGGCGACTTGTTGCCCATCCATTAGTGGGTAGCGATTGATACTAACGCCAGCGGCATCAGCGTCGATCAAAAATAAACTCAGCCCAGCTTCGTCACGCTGCTCACCGCTGGTACGCGCCAAGACAATCAGCTTTTGTGCTGATGCGCCATTTAATACGACCGACTTGGTTCCGGTAATGGCATAGTGCTCGCCATCGGCTTTCGCCGTAGTCGCGATGTTACTCAAATCAAACCGTGCTTGGGCTTCGTATAAGGCTGCGCCGCCCATTAGGCTGCCGTCAATCACTTGTGGAATTAACTCGGCTTTTAATTGTGCATGATTACTTTGCTCGAGTAAGCCACCAAACATAACCATATTGGCGAAAACGGGCTCGACGACTAAGGCTCGGCCAAACTCTTCCATAATCGCCGCTAGATCGATGACTCCGCCACCGTAGCCGCCATTGTCTTCGGCAAAGGGTACCGACAACCAACCTAATTCAGCAAAAGTGGCGTAATGTTCAGCGCTGTAACCCACGTCATTATTCATGCTGGCGTTACGTTGATCGAAGCTGTAATTGTCTTGCGCCCAACGCTCAATGCTTTCTTTTAAGAGCTTTTGCTCTTCACTGTATTCAAAATTCATTTGTAAACCTCTGGCTCTTTATAAGCCCAAAACGGCTTTAGCAATTACGTTGCGTTGCACTTCATTCGAGCCACCGTAGATGGTTGCAGCACGCCCGTACATGTACTCTTTGCGAGCGTAGGAGCCTTGCTGCTGTAGATCATTATTAAATTGATCAATTCGCAAGGAGCCAGAATAAGCTCCGATTACCTGCATGCGTAACTCTTGTAGAGCTTGCTGGATTTCGGTACCTTTGATTTTCAACAACGACGATTCAGGCCCCGGTGTTTCACCAGAAGACAGTTTCGCCAATACCCGAAGCTCCATAAACTCCAGGGCCATGAGCTCGATCTCGATATCAGAAAAGCGCTGCTGAATGAGCGGATCATCAAACAAAGTGCCATCGGCGTTGCTTTGCTGTTTAGCGATTTCTTTGATGTCCATCAACCAACGCTTGCTGTCGGCAACACCAGCAATTGATGTTCTCTCATGCGCTAGCAAGGCTTTGGCATAAGTCCAGCCTTGGTTTTCAACCCCAATCAAATTTTCGACAGGCACTCGAACATTTTCGAACACCACCTCATTAAGACTATGGTGATTATCGATTGTGTGGATCGGGTTAACTTGAATCCCGTCTGAATTCATGTCGATCAATAAAAAGCTAATGCCTTGTTGGCGCTTTTCAAAGTTACCCGTGCGAACTAAGCAGAAAATCCAATCGGCGTGCTGTGCATAGGTCGTCCAAATTTTTGCGCCGTTGACAATGTAATCGTCACCGTCACGTACCGCCTTAGTTTGCAGAGCCGCCAAATCGGAACCAGCGCCGGGCTCCGAATAACCTTGGCACCACCAGTCTTCGCTCTCTAGAATACGAGGAAGAAAGCGCTGCTGTTGCTCGTCGTTTCCAAAAGTAAAGATGACAGGGCCAACCATGCGTAAGCCAAATGGCACAACATCGGGCGCGCCGGCTAAGCAGCGTTCGGATTCAAAAATGTATTTTTGTACTGGCGACCATCCGGTGCCACCAAATTTTTCTGGCCAATCGGGCGCGACCCAACCCTTTTTATGAAGAATTTTTTGCCATTTGACTGCGGGGGCTTTGGTTTCTTCTGATGTGGCAATAAGTTCTTTGATTTCATCAGTGAACTCGCTGGCGAAAAACGCGCGAACTTCTTGTTGAAACTCCAGATCGGCTGAGGAAAATCGATTATCCACCGTTCTCTCCTATTAATAACTGTTCGAATTTATGCATTGTAAGACTTGGCCGCTGATCGATTGAACAACGAGGTACAACTCATCGGCACGTTGCCGCTGACCTGACAATCCAAATTAGCTGGATTCATTGGCGTAACTGCGCCTCAGGTAACGCCGCAAATAGTGTACCCACATGATAATCGCCAAGCGTGAAAAGCATTCATCACTTGTATGAATAGTTGATTGAAACTTTACGATATAAACACCTGCTCTGCTGAGCAGATACCGCCCACTAGTCTGGTAGCAAGCGAGTCCCAAATGCGGATTGATTTTGGGCTAAATCCAAGAGCGCGCCTTTCTTTGCAGCATTGCAGATCACAATCTGATCAACGCCTTGCTCGAGTAAGGCAAAAGACTCTCGCAATTTAGGAATCATTCCATCCTTGATGATATTCAAAGCAATGAGTTGCTCCGCTCGCTTGGGCGTCAGTTTTTCAAAGCGGCTTTGCTGGTCTTTGATGTCGGCGAACACCGCGCCCACCTCAGTCGATAACACCAACATATCGGCTTGCATTGCACTGGCAATTGCGGCGACAGTGGTATCGGCATTGATATTAAAAACACGCCCCTTCTTGCTGACACCCAGAGACGCAATGACCGGAACAAAACCGTCCTCGAGCAACAAGTTCAATAGCCGTGTATTGATTTTTTTGACATCCCCTACTTCACCAAAGTCGACCCTACCACGGCCTTCGATATGCATTTTAGCCCGTTTGCGAGCCTGAATTAGCTTTGCCGAAGCACCATGCAAACCCAGTGCGGGCAGGCCTTGGGCAACACAGGCTGACACCAAGTCGACATTTACTTCGCCGCAAAGGGCTTGCTTCACAACCCGCAAATCATCGCGGCTGGTGACTCGCCTGCCATCTATTTTATGAGGCTTTAGGCCATGAACTTGCTGCAAGGTATTGAGCTGCGGTCCGCCGCCATGCAACACCACCACCGACCACCCAATATCCACCAGTGCTGCAACATTCTTTGCAAAACCTTTGCGATCTTTGGGGTTGAGCAGCAAGTCGCCGCCGACCTTAATCACCGCCAAAGGTTTTTTATTACTCGCCTTCTGAGTGGATGCTTGCATCTTTGGTTTACCTGCCTATTTTAAGTTCAACCGAGATTTTAGGTTCGAAGGAATCAGCTAATTTCAGATTTAAGGCCACATGCCCGGCTGGCCAACTCGATAGGCATTGTGATGATCGGTCATCAAATTAAAATTTTGCAAAGCTTGCCCTGCCCCGCCTTTAATTAGATTGTCCAAAGCAGCCGTTAAACAAAGGCTGCGTTTGCCGCTGACTGGATCGGTTTTCAAATCAATGCCAAGCTCGATACGCAAAGTGTTCTTGACCGAAACCACCTCAGGAGCCATACCCTTGGGCATCACCGATATTAATGGGAAGCCTTGAAAAAATTGTTCATAGTTTGTGCGAATGTCATCTTCACTAAGACCTTCAGGCGCGTCTAATTGTGCGATCGACATCATGCCTCGACTGAGCGGCGCCGACACCGGCACAAAATCAAGGTTAACCTTGGATGCGCCTGCATTTTGCAGCGTCTGAATAATCTCAGGCTCATGCTGATGCTGATACACCTTGTAGGTCTTAATATTATTACTGCGGATGGTGTGATGATTACCCACTTGAGGATGCACACCAGACCCAGATGAACCAGTCAATGCCACTAGCCGAATCGTTTGGCCATCCAAGCCACCAAGTTTGGCGAGCGGTAGTAGCGAACTAGCAATGCAAGTAGCGAAACAACCTGGGTTGGCGACATATTGAGCATCCTTAATTTGGTCTTCAAACAATTCAGGCATACCGTAGACAAAGGTGCCTAAGCGCTCGGGGCATGGATGTTCAGGCGCGTAAACGCGCTGATAGTCTGCCAAGTTCTGCAAACGAAAATCGCCCGACAAATCAATTATGCGCACATCTTTATCAAACAAATGGGTCGCTACTTTGGCTGTGGTGATATGTGGCATGGCCAAGAACACGATGTCGGCCCCTTCAACACAGTCGGTTGGCGGAATATCTTCAAAAACCAAATCGCTTAAGCCATAGAAACTGCGATGAACTTGACCGATGTTCTGGCCGATATGATCCTTAGAGGACACGCGCAATAAATTGACATCGTCACGGCTCAGTAAATTGCGCAGCAATTCAGCGGCTAAAAAGCCTGAACCACCAATGATAGATACATTTGTTATTTTGCTTGAGGACATACGAAATAGTTTGTTTAAAATTTATGTTTGAGCGCGCTCGCCCAATTTAGTCGGTGCGACGATGAGCATCGCGCGTTGACCTATGGGTACGTTTTGAATAGGAAACACAAACCGTTCATTATCGATTTGCGTGATGTACTGATAAGTCTCGTCACTGGCCAGCAATGTGCCAGCTGGGTACGGGCTGAAATTATGCGCATCGTCTGGAATGTGTAGTTTCAAACCGTCAGAGCGTTTGATGACTTCTTCGACGACTTTAAAAACCTGTAAAGACTCTGGTTTACTTTCAAATCGTTGATGGCCTTCAATCAAGCCTCGCAACGACTCTACTAATTTTAAATACTTGCTTAAGTCGTTCTGCCCGAACGGCTTAACCCGCCCAAGCTCAACGGTAAAACTATGGGCCTGAAGATGCCGGCTAGTAAAATATGAGAAGGTGCCCGCGGGCTGGTTCGACAGCAACACCGCATCGATCCCGCATTGTTCTAAGAACGCTAATTGCGATTGGCTCCAAGATCGTTGATGTAGAAATGGGTAAACCGCGAACTTTTCGATTTTTGAACGGCGAATCGCAGTGTGCAAATCGTAGTGCAACCTAAGCGGTTTGTTAGCTGAGAGAGAGCCTGCACTTGAGAGAGAGCCCGAAGTTTTTGCATAAAATCGTTCCACCAAACCTTGCAACTCAATCGCTCTTTGATGCTCTTTGCTTGAACCTGTTTGCGAAGCCGACGCCGAAAATAAACGGTTTAAATTATGCTCGACAAATCGTTGCTGTTCTCTGGCCGCTGCCGGGTTACCAATAATCAACAGCAGTGGGTTTCGTGGCTCAAGTTTGCCTTTAACAATCTCATCAACCAGGCCATCAAGGAGCTCCATTGGCGCGGTCTCGTTACCATGAATGCCGCTGGAAAGAACAATGCTCTGGCCGCTCGATTGCTTTGGCAACACTTCGATCACCCCGGCAGCTAAGGCCGTCGCGCGCGATCCTAAATAGTTTTGCAGTGCGTCGGTCGAACTGCCAGCTAAGGTATGTTTTAGAAAACTCATTGAGACGCAATGCCTATCGCTGAAACTCGTAAAACGAGCCGAGTTCAAAGAGTTGGGTTAACTCATCAAGCGCGGTAAAGCATTCTCGCGCAAGTTGGGGGTCGGCTAAATCTTCGGCGATTAATTGGTCGCGATAGTGGCGCTCAACCCATGCATTCAATTCTTTAAGCCGGGAATTAGTCAGCATAAATTGAGGGTTGACTGCCGCAAGCTCTTCTTCATTAAGCGCAACTCTAAGCCTTAAACAGGCAGGGCCACCTCCGTTTTGCATGCTTTGCCGCACATCAACGAATTCGATATTACCGATCGAACGTGAAGTGTCTGCCAGCTCATTCAAATAGGCAGCAACCGACCGATTATCTCTGCTCTCAGTGGGTAAGACTAAGGTCATTTTTTCTTGACCGGGCAATTGAACTAACTGAGAGTTAAACAAGTAGGAGCTAACCGCGTCGCTCAGGGATACGGCGCTGGTGGGCACTTCAATAATGTCGAGCTCGGTATCAGGCCTGATTGCTCGAAACTTGGTCTGCAATTCGGTTTTAAGCTCAGCTTGATCAACAAAAGCCTGCTCGTGAGTAAAAAAGGTCGAGAGGTTGGAAACCGAAACCACGTCATTATGAAATGCCCCGGCATCAATAATCTCTGGGTTTTGCTGAGCAAACACATGCGCACCCAAATCAAGCTTGTGCAGGCGTGCAATCGACTGTGATGCCTCAAAACTCTGTCGGCTTGGAAATCGTTGGGAGCGCTGCGGGTTCGCTCGAAAAGAATAACGCCCGTAAACAAAAAGTTGCAGCCCAGCTTGATCATACGCTGCAGTAAAGCGGTTGTGATTGGCCGCACCTTCGTCAGCAAAGTGAGCGCCACTCGGCAATGCATCGTGGTGACTAAAATGCTCACCGTCGAAGACTTTTTTAAGCAATCTACTTGTTGATGAATGCTCAATTGATCGGTGACACATGCTGGACAAATTGGCCGCAGTAAAATGCACTTTCGAGTCGCTCGCGTCAGCACTGGGGCAGACCGTTGCGGCGTTGGCCGACCACATGCTCGACGCCGAGTAACATTGGGCCAATAACTCAGGGGCGGCATTGGAAACTTGCTTGATGATCTGCTCATCAGAGCCATTGAAGCCTAAAGCTCGTAGCGTTGGCAGATGAGGTCTTTGTTGCGGTAACAGAATGCCCTGCTCTAAGCCTAAGCCCCGCATAAACTGCATCTTTTGCAAACCTTGCAGCGCAGCGAGCTTGGGGTATGCGATTTTGAGCGCATTGGTTTTAGAGGCGACGTTACCGTGAGACAAACCACCGTAGTTGTGAGTTGGCCCGATAAGCCCATCAAAGTTAACTTCGACGCCTTGGTTGTTGCCTAAGGCCGTTGTCATGATCTAACTCCTAAAATGCGCACGCTGCTTTGAGAATTAATGTTGAGGGCCTGGGCCACATCATTGTTGAGTAAAAGCACGTCACCCTCAAAATACGCTGCAATACTAGCCACTCGAAAATCCATGGCATTTTGGTTCGCTACAAATAGTTCGACTGGCGTTTCATTTTCGGCCGCTTTTAGTTTTAGGTCTTGCTCGTCGATCACCTGTACTTTAACTACCTTGCTCTCACGAATAGACTTCATGTCGTCGATGCGTGCATCAATGCTGGGAGATCCATCAAAAATATCCACATGGCCATTCCAACGGAAGCCTTCTGCTTTGAGCATTTCAAACGCCGGCTTACTCTTTTCGTTGGGTTGGCCAATTACGGCCTGAGCTGACTCAGGTAACAAGTTTACGTACAGAGGATGTTTAGGCATAAGATCAGCGATAAATTGATTGCCGTTGGTTGCGCCATACAAATCCGCGTCGGCGAACTCCATCTCAAAAAAATGCTGGCCAACGGCTTGCCAAAAAGGTGAACGACCGTGTTCATCGTAGTAACCTCGAATATCGGCCATGACGCTTTCGGGAAATCGCTCTCTAAATTGAGCCATAAAAAGGTAGCGACTGCGGGCTAGAAATTTGCCGTTGCCGTTTTTACGAAAATCTGGATGCAGATACAAGGAGGCGACTTCGGCAAAACCCTCAAAGTGGTTTGAGAGATTCAGCGTTTCAACCGATACTTTTTTGTTCAACTCTTTGCAGCTATGCGTGACCTTATTGAGTTTGTATGAGTAAAACTGCGCGTCTGCACCAAGGCAAGCAATGATCGCGGCAGTCCCAATAAGTTGGCCAGTGCTGCTGTCCTCCATCACCAAAAAATACAATTGGTCACGTGGTGTGACATCACCACTCTCTATGGAGGTAATGGCGTGATCAATTTTGCGCGCCAATACGTCGACGTCTGGCGGCAAGGTGGTCATCCCAGGGTATGCCAACTTCGCCAACTCCAGAACGCCATCCAAGTCGTGTTTGCGAATGTTTCGAACAATAATCATGTCGAGCATTTTTTCACAGCCACACCCGAATTAGGGTTTGAATGCGCTTGATTGGCTTTTAGAATTTGCGGCTATAACTCCTTTAACCGTCAATTGTGCGAATGCCGACCTAAGGTAGCTATTCGCCTAGCGTAAATAATTCGCTTGGTGTCACTAGAGTTTTAGCAAAGTATCCATAGGAAAACCAGAAAAGTCTTTGGTGCGCTCTAAGATGATTAAAGTGTTCATTTTTCCAATTCCGATATTCGAGGTAATCATCTCGTCGCTAAGACGGTTATACGACTTTACGTCGGCGCAAACAAACTTTAAGAGATAGTCGTAGGCTCCGCTGATCTTATAGCTGTCAGTGACTTCTGCCACTTTTGCTACAGCGGTATCGAACCGTAAGAAATCATCCGGCGTATGATTTTCAAGAGTGACCTCAGCAAAGGCCTCGACATGCGGTGCCAGCTTTTCTAAATCGATCTCAGTGATATAGCGCTTTAACACGCCCTCGGTCTCAAGACGCTTAACCCGGCTCAAACAAGCGCTGGCCGACAAATGAACTTGTTCCGCCAATTGCTGATTCGTTATCCGACCATTGGTTTGTAAAATCTTAAGAATCTTGAGATCGATTTTATTGATCTTGGTGTACTCACTCATCTTCAATTTGACCTTGTATCAAAATTAAACGCGACTTTTGTTTTGTTTTGCCGCAAACAACAATCATTTATATCGAGTCCAGAGAATGTTGTATCGAAATGGCCTGGCTCAACCACGGCGTCTTAGACCTGTGTTAATTTACTTTACCACAGATGAAATCAGCGCAAACAATTCCATGACTCACACTGATCTAAGCAGACTGGACGCAGACACCATTTTGCATCCCTCGACCAATGCCGACGAATTCGCCAAGCATGGGTCGCGCATAATGCAAAAAGGCGAAGGCATTTACCTTGAAGACACCAGTGGCCATCGCCTGATTGATGCAGTCGCTGGGCTTTGGTGCGTTAACGTTGGTTATGGCCGCCAAGAAATCGCCGATGCTATGAGTCAAGCCGCAAGCAAAATGGGTTACTACCATACGTTTACAGGCATGTCGAACGTGCCCCAAGTGGAATTAGCGGAACGCTTGATCAAGCTTGCGCCGGGCCGACTTAGTAAAGTTTTCTTTGCTAGTGGCGGTTCAGACGGCAACGATTCGCTGATGAAAATCGTTTGGTACTACCACAATTTGATCGGCAAACCAGAGAAACGCAAAATCATTTCTCGCTGGCAGTCTTACCATGGTACGTCTATCGCTACCGCCAGCCTAACGGGTTTGCCCTCGTTTCATAAAGATTTCAATCTACCGATTGCCAATGTTCTGCACACCGAATCGCCTGACTATTTTCGCCATGCCCATGACGGTGAAAGCGAATTGGCGTTTTCTGCGCGCCGGGCCAACGAGCTTGAAACACTGATCGACAAAGAAGGTGCCGATACCATCGGCGCATTTATTGCGGAACCTGTGTTGGGCGCAGGCGGCGTTGTGCCGCCACCAGAAGGTTATTTTGAAGCTATCCAAAAGGTGCTAAAAAAGCACAACATCTTGTTTATTGCCGACGAAGTGGTGTGTGGATTCGGTCGCTTAGGTAAATGGTTTGGGTCTCAAGTTTATGATCTTGACCCCGACATGATGACAACCGCGAAAGCAATCACCAGTGGTTACTTTCCTTTTTCTGCCTCGTTTATCACTGACGAGATTTGGCAAGTGCTTCGCGAGGGTTCGCGCAAACATGGCAGTTTCGCTCATGGGTACACGTACGCCGGTCATCCGATTGGGGCAGCGACAGCCATGGCAAACTTAGACATTATCGAAAACGAAAATTTGGTGTCGCGTGCGGCCGACGTAGGCGCGTATTTTCAAGCGCAACTAAAACAGCGTTTCGCCAATGACGACTTTGTCGCTGAGATACGTGGCCACGGCATGATCGCCGCCGTGCAACTGGTTAAAGATAAGAGTTCAAAAACCTTGTTTGATCCGGGCGTGAAAATCGCACCAAAAGTGACCACCGAATGTTACAACAACGGGCTCATCGCGAGACCATTACCGTCTATTGATTCGGTCGCGTTTTCGCCTCCCTTGATCACTACTAAAGCTCAGATTGATGACATCGTCGATCGTTTTGAAACATCGGTGCGATCTATTATTCCAAGTTACCTCTGATCGCTTACCGTCTATCCTTGTCAGCGGCGCAAGTGCAAAACCTGTTTCGATAATTATTAACTTAAACAGATCGCCAAATATCGTTAAGGGCAAGCCGTTGGTTTGGAACCTCGGCGTCACGTCGTTCAGAACTCAAGGTACTTTGATCGGCTAAACGGCCGATGGCAAAACCCATCACGACTTCTTGTTCTGTGGTATCAATCTTAAGCATGTTAGCCGCGTCTTCGGCTTTGATACCGCCCATGCCATGGGTATACAAGCCTTCCATGCGCGCTTGTAAGGTGAATGACATCCACGCAGCACCGCAATCAAATTGAGCGAAAGCATTGGGCTTAGCGTTGTGAGAGAAATTCTTCTGCGCCACCATGAAACCCAAGACCGCAGCGTCTTTCGCCCAAGCTTGGTTAGCATCGACAAGGCAATCTAGAAAAGCACTGAAACTGGTACTGCTGGAGGTATAAATGCGCCAGGGCTGATCGTTAAAACACGAGGGCGACCAACGCGCGGCATCCATAATACGAAGCATTGCGGCATCATCGATGGTCGATTTAACGAAAGCGCGTGGAGACCACCGCTCTACAAATAAAGTGTTGGCCTGCGCATTTTCATTGCGCTGACTGTAATCAGGGAATTTGCTCATGATGCTTTTGCTCAGCTCGATTCAGATTTTAAATCAGGGTTTGAAATCGGGATTAAAACTCAAGATTGTAGCTTCGCTTTAGTGTAGCTTGCCTTGAGTCTTAGATTACTGAAAACGCGCTTCCACAAACCGGTAATCTTGTCGCCGACGACCAACAGCGATGGCACCAAAAACAGCGTTACAAAGAAGGCAACCACTAAGGCAAAGGCCAAAGAAACTACCGTTGGCTTTAAAAACGCTGCCTGGCTTGATTTCTCCAACATCAGGGGAATCAAGCCGATAAAGGTGGTGACTGAGGTGATTAATATTGGTCGAAAACGAGTTTTACCCGCTTCGACTATGGCTTCTTTTACGTCTAAACCACGGGTTTGAAATCGCTTAAACGCATCCACCAACACTAGGTTGTCGTTGATTACAACGCCAAACGCCGCAATCACTCCAAAGAAACTAAAAATAGAAAAACTCATGTCGAGTAACAAGTGGCCTATCACCGCACCAGCGTGGGCAAACGGCAAAGCGATGACAATCACAATGGGTTGAAAGTAACTCTTGAACGCCATCGCGAGCAAAAACAGAACCGCCGCTAAGGCCATTCCCAACAGGCCCGAGACTTCTTGATTAAACTCTTGTTGAGCCACTTGTTCGCCGACCGCGGCGCGCGTTAGTCCGGGGTAGCGCTTCTCCAGGCCCGGGAAAAAGTCGTTATCAAGCTGTTCCATGATTTGATCACGAATAGGCTCCTTTAAATAAGCCTGAACCCGCGCGGCTCGCAAGCCATCCCAATGGCGTATCTCTTTCAAACCTTGCTCGTACGTTATATCAACCAACGACGTCAGCGGTAAAGCTCGCCCATCTGGCATGCGCACGCGGAAATGCTTAAGGCTTTCTAGCGAATCGCGACTCGCATGTGGGTAACGCAGCATTACTTTCACGTCTTGCCCGGCGCGCGGTAGGCGTTGTACTTCTTCTCCAAAGTAGGCTTGCCGCACTTGCGCCATAACCTGCGCAAGATTTATACCGAGTTGCTCTGCTCCGGGGCGAAGGTTAAAACGGATTTCCTCACCGGCACTGTCAAGGTTATTGGAAACATCATACAAAGCCGGGAAGGTTCTCAATTTTTCAGTGATCTCGCCCACGGCGAGTTGCAGTTGATCAAGATCAGGATGCCTTACCGAGATATCCATATCCGGTTCATTACTGTCGGCGGAGTAGCCAACCGAAACAGATTTTGCCTCGGGGATGTCGCCAATACGCTCACGCAAATCTAAAGCGACTTCTTTTGCGCTCAAAGGCCGCACCTCTGGTGGCGCCAATCGCATAATCGCGATCACGCTATCTCGTCTCGAGCGTGTATACCAGTTTTCAATAACCTGATTTTTTGCCTCGCCGTCACTGCTTAACTCCACACTTTCGATCAAGTCTCGCTGCGCGCCTTGGATCTGATCTAACACTTCAAGTGATCGCTCAAAACTCGTGCCCTCGCGAAGCACAACATTGATATCAATTTGATCGCCTTCGACTTCAGGATTAAAAGACGAACGCACATAACCGCTGCCTTGGATTCCAAAGAGAATTACAATTAGGAAGGCAAAGAAAACCATAATAGTTCTTAGCGGTCGTTCCACCACATACTCTAATGCCGCGCCGAATTTGTGTTGACCAAACCAAACGATGCCCTCGGAGATTCGATTCTGAAATTTGGCTAAGCGGTTTTTGGGGTTCACCGGCCCCATTGATGACAGATGCGAAGGCAAGATCAACAAGGATTCAATGAGAGAAAAAGCCAAGGCTAGAATCACTACCCAGGTTATTTGGCGAGTAAATTCCGAAGTCGCGCCGCTAACAAACAGCCAGGGTAAAAACGCGATAATGGTCGTCAGCACACCAAAGATCACCGGTTTGGATACGCGGAAAGCGCCATCACCCGCACCCTTCACGCCTGGATTACCATTTTCTACTTCTGTGTGAATACGCTCGCCGATAATAATGGCGTCATCAACCACAATTCCCAACACCAACAAGAACGCGAAAGTAGAGAGCATGTTGATCGACACTCCCAGCATCGGCATAAACACAAAGGTACCGGCGTAAGCTGTCGCAACCCCCATCGATACCCAAAACGCCACCTTGGGCCGGAGAGTTAAGAACAACACTAAGAACACGAGCATTAGGCCCGACAAGGCAGCCGAGCCAATCGAATCCATGCGCGAGTTAAAATCTACGGCGGCGTCTTGCCATAAGGTTAAGCTCACGCCCTCCGGAAGGGTCTTACGCCGCTCTTCGAGCCATTGATTAATGGATTCAGACATGACGATGACATCCATTACTTCGCTAGACATCACCTGAATAAGCGCAGCAGGCTCGCCATTTAGAGTTGCGAGAATCTCGTTTTCTTCAAAGCCATCGATCACTTTAGCTAGGTCGCTAAGTTTAATCACTCCACCGTCGGGCAATTGGCGAACAATGATCTTGCTAAACTCGGCCTCAGTGTCGGCTAAATTATCCGCGCGTAACGTAAACTGCCCGACCCCGGTTTGCACATTTCCTGCCGAGATATTCAAGGACGCGCCGCGAACGGCTCTGGCTATTTCATCAAACGAAATATTGTAACGGCGTAAGGCGGTTTCACTTACCTCAATGGCAATTTCTTCGGGCCGGGTACCAAAGGTTTCGACCACGCTGATACCATCAAGTTGTGCTACCTCGGCTCGCATTTGATCGGCAAGGCGCTTGAGCCGGCGTTCGCCTACGTTGCCATGCACAGCGACGCGAATCATTTCATTGCGCGTTACCCACTGAGTTATTCGCGGCTGTTCAATGTCGGGCGGTAAGCTGGAGATGCCGCTCACGCGCGCGGTGACTTCATCCATTACTTGGCCAAAGTCAGAATTGTTTTCGGCCTTTAGAAAAACACCGCCCCAACCTTCACCAGACTCTGATCGAATCCAATCGATACCTTCGAGATCTTTCAGAGACTCTTCGATTCGCGTCACAATTTGCTGCTCAACATCCAGTGGGCTTGCACCGGGCCATGTCACAATGACTTGCATGCCCGGGAACGCAATGGTCGGGAAAATTTCGCGCTCAGATTTACAGTAACCGAGCAGGCCCGACAATAAGATAACCACCATCAAGAGGTTGGCAGCAACATGGTTATCGGCCCACCATTTAATCAAGCTCTGCATGCTACCCCCTAACCTTGAGTTTGTTCTGCATCGCTATCTGGCGGGCTAATTGCCGTCGAATCAGGAGGCAACTTAACCGGCATACCTGAATAAGCACCAGGCACTGGCGATATGATGACCAAATCGCCCGCTTCGATCGAAGCATTATTACCTGCCAGCACCATGGCCACATCTTTAGACGTATAGATCACATCAACAGGCTTCATTAGTAAGGTGTCATTGCTCATCAAGAACACTTGATTACCGTTACGTAGAGCGTTTCTCGGCACTTCGAGCCCAACCAGTTCTCGAGCCGACGACAATTGAACATCGACAAACAAACCTGGGGCTAACAAGGCTGGCGAGTCGTCGTTCGACACAGTCTCGTCAACGACCACCGTCGCGAAGACGAGTCGAGTTGCGCTATCGACACTGGCATCGACGCTGCGCACGCTGCCTTGCCATTGTTTAATATGCTCGCCAACACGAGCGGAAACCTTGGCTGGTACATTCGAAGCCTTCGCGCGATTGGCTGAATAACCCATGGGCAAACCAAGTTCAGCGAGTTCCACATCGGTAATCGGGATACGGATTTCCATTGCATCGCTGGCAAATACGCGACCAATACTCGAACCCGCGGGCATAAACTGGCCTAACTCGGCCGACTTGGTCATGATACGCCCGGCGAATGGTGCCGAGAGTTTGGTGCGACTGTAATTAAGCTTGGCGGCATCCAACTGCGCGCGAGCGGCACTCAAGCGAGCTTGCGCTGAATCTATCTGCGGTTTGTTGAGCACCAGAGGGCTGGCTTCGGACAGAGGCCTCTTTTGCAAAGTCTCCCACTGCTTAGCATTGGTTTCGGCGGTAGCAAGCTCTCGATCAAGAGCCACTTGCGCAGATGCGACGTCGGCCTGCGCCAACTTAAGAGCCACAAGGTAGTCGGCATCGTCTATCTGAATTAAAGTTTCGCCTGGCTCAAATTGCCCACCTTCAATAAAGTTATCGGCAACTTTGACAACCTTGCCGCTCACTTGAGTTACCAGTTCGATTTCAGTTTTTGCGCGCACCTCGCCCTGAAATGTGGAGGCCACTTTTTGCTGCTTTAGTACCACTGGTGCGGTTCTAACCATGAGCGGCGCAGCGACGGCCTGTTCCTCTTGCGCTTTTGGCTTGAACGCTTGGAGCACCAACACAACGCCAACGGCAACTACCAGAATTGCTAGCCCAATTAGAAAAGGTTTTAAACGATCGAATGAAATGACACAAACCATAAATAGTACCCGTTGCTTACTGCGTTTTAGCCGCCGTGGTTAGGCAGTTAGTGCTTTCGCCCGAGAATTTATTGGTTTAGGTATGACGAGCCAGAACAAATGTTCCTATGTCTATCCTAACGGCGAAAACGAAAATTTCAAACACTAAATGTGCGCTTTAGTTATTAGATGCAAAGCCAACTGTTTTGGATTCACTTAGTTTTGGCTTTTTAACTCGCTGGTTTTTGGTGGGCACTCACTGCTAAACTTTGGGCAAATACATTGAAACTTTGTGAATCAAATGACCCATGGCGTAGGCGGTTCAAACGCAGCAACTCAGTTGCAAGACTTAGAAAACTGGGCAAAAGACATGGCGCCCAT
Source organism: uncultured Arenicella sp. (assembly GCA_937922925.1). Lineage (GTDB taxonomy): Bacteria > Pseudomonadota > Gammaproteobacteria > Arenicellales > Arenicellaceae > Arenicella. Next base: position 25,738 of record CALAKU010000001.1, read on the forward strand.
TTCGGTGTCTGAGTTCGAAGCTCGCATCCAACATGCTTGTGAGCGAATGCGCCAAGCAAAGCTATCAGCCATTTATTTAAATGCGGGCACTAACCTTTATTACTTTACTGGCACTCGTTGGTGGGCTAGCGAGCGTATGGTGGGCGCCTTACTAAGCGCTGACGGCGAGCTGAACTACATCGCTCCTGCCTTTGAGATTGGTACGATTAAAGGCTATATGACGATACAAGGAGGCGTGCATGGCTGGCAAGAACATGAAAGCCCATATGCGCTGTTTGCCAACCTATTGAGTAAATTGGATATAGCCGAGAAAACCATCGGCCTAGATGAAAGCACCCCTTTCTTTATAAGCAATGGGCTTGCAAACTCATGTAAAACCGCGCATTTTGTTGCTGCCACGTCGGTAACCGCAGCCTGTCGTATGCGTAAATCGGCTACTGAAATCGCGTTAATGCAGCGCGCGAAGGATATGACACTGGAAGTTCACAAACGGGCCGCCAAAATCCTACGCGAGGGCATCACCACCTCCGAACTCAACGACTTTATTAATCAGGCACACCAGGTGATCGGCGCGCCAGCGGGCTCTTCCTTTTGTATCAGTTTATTTGGTGAAGACAGTGCCTACCCGCACGGAGTCAAGAATCCGAAACCACTTGCTCAAGGCGATATGGTTTTGATTGATACTGGTTGCCAAGTACATGGTTACAATTCGGATATCACTCGCAGCTATGTTTTTGGCGAACCCACGAATCGAGATCGTGAAGTTTGGGAGCACGAAAAGGCCGCTCAAGCCGCAGCCTTTGAGGCGGCACAACTTGGGCAACCCTGCGGCTCCGTGGACTCTGCAGCACGTGACTATTTAGAACAACAGGGCTACGGGCCAGCTTACGCAACCCCTGGCTTGCCTCATCGCACTGGCCACGGAATTGGTCTGGATATTCACGAATGGCCTTATTTAGTGAGCAGTGATAACACGCCGCTTGATGTGGGTATGTGTTTCTCGAATGAACCGATGATTAGTATTCCTGGTGAGTTTGGAATCCGCTTAGAAGATCATTTTTATATGAGTGATGCCGGTGCCCAGTGGTTTACACAGCCGTCTTACTCGATTGATGACCCGTTTGGCTTACGACACTAAAGCTATAAACTTAAGCCCAAGAAAACATACGCCTAAAACATTAAGCATGCAGACTATCCAGTGGCGTTGTCAGAATTTTGACGATCTTTCGACGAGCGACTTATTCACAATTTTAAAGTTACGCCAAGACGTATTCGTGGTCGAACAAGCCTGTGCCTACCCAGACATAGACGACGTAGATTTAAAGGCAATGCATCTAAGCGCTTGGAGTCAAGATTCGCTGATTGCCTATGCGCGCCTGATGGCTCCGGGGCTCACTTATGCTGAGGCATCTATAGGGCGCGTTCTTGTCGCGCGCGAAGCGAGAGGCAAGCATTTGGCACAACAGTTGATGCAACGCGCATTATCAACACTTGCCGAGCTGTACCCAGAAGCGCCGATCAAACTTGGTGCTCAAGAATATTTGCTTTCGTTTTATACCCGTCTTGGTTTTAGTGCCGTGTCGGATGTTTATCTTGAAGACGGCATTCCCCATCTAGATATGTTGAAAGCCCCAGCGCCTTAGTGTGCGAATTAGGCAAAACGGGCCAAATCAGCTTACTAGACCTATTGAAGTTTTAAGCCACCTGCGAACACAGAGCTTAAGCTTTGCCCCAAACTCACGCCCAAATCGCGCATGAATTGCTCGAACAAGGGCGGTCGATAGGTGTAATTAACAATGGTTTCTTGGCCAATTACATCTCGAGCCACTGAGTCTAAGGACCCAAAACCGTCAATTAAACCTAAGGCTTTAGCCTGCTCACCACTCCAAAAAAGGCCAGTAAATAAGTCTGGGTTTTCAACCAAACGATCCCCTCGGCCCGCTTTTACTTTCGCAATAAACTGTTGATGCACAATATCGAGCATTTCTTGAGCATGGGCTTGCTGATCAGGCTGAGTCGGTAGAAACGGATCAAGAATCGATTTGTTAGCTCCTGCTGTTAAGGACCGGCGCTCAACACCGACCTTTTCAAGAGCCTCAACAAAACCAAAACTGTCCATGCGAACCCCAATAGAGCCAACAATCGACGCTGGATTACCGTAAATTTGATCGCCCGCCGCCGCGATATAATACCCGCCTGAAGCGCAAATATCTGAAACCACGACATGCAAGGGCTTACTGGGATGCAAGGCACGCAAGCGTTTCATCTCGACATAGATTTCATCGGATTGAACTGGCGAACCGCCGGGGCTATTGATTCGCACCACAACCGCCTTGGAGTTAGTCGACTCGAATGCTTTGCGTAAGCTCGCGTTGACTTGATCAGCAAACACGCCACCAGGAATTCCGATAGCGCCATTGACTTCAACCAGAGCGGTATGCGGTTTAGCTGCATCAACCGACGTCGTTTGACCGCTTGAAAAAAGGCCGATAATAAAAAGCAGAAACAAAACAAGAAAGGCGCTTCGCAAATAACGACGCCATTTTTGCTCACGAACATAATCCTCAGCGATGCGCGCCAACACATCGTTTGACGCCACTTGATTGCTGCCGGGCAGAGCCGGAGTTGCTTTACTTTTTCCAAACATCGTTACTTTATCTACCTGTATTGTATCTGCCGTTGTTGATTTGTCGGCAGGGTTAGTTCGTTGTAGCTTAGCTGAATTGAATCAAAAAAAAGCAACCAGCGTTCAAGCATGTCCTAATGGTTAGTTTAAAAATGTTAAGCCGTGACTACCATTGAAGAGCCCGCGAGATATGTCATTTTGGCGCTTTTACTACTTGATATCGATCACTCACTAAGAGCAAATCTTGATCAAGCTGCTCGACTTCCAGCGGCTCTAAACCAACACCATAGCATGGCCCACCTAAGCAAGCGCCAGTCTGCGGCGCATACTCAGCACCATGGGTTGAGCACACTAGAGTTTCCCCATCATCACTAAAAAACTCGCCAGGCAAATAGTCGAGCTGCACTGCGATATGGCCACATCGATTCAAGTAGGCATAAAACTGGCCTTGATATTGAATTGCAAATGCCGGAGCGACTTCGCCCCGAACCTTATCTTTTATGTCAAAGCGCAAACCAGCGCCCGAATCCCTTAGCTGGCTTGTGTTTCCAATTAAATTATCTTCAGTTTGATTCTCGCCCATTCGATTCTTCTCGTGCTTGCTCATCAAGTAAATGCCGCCTCCACTCGATCATCTAACAGCCATGCGATGAGGTCTTGGTAACTTTGATGAACACTCAAGGCTCCGCTAGCAAAAAGCGTTTCCTTAGAATGAACCCCATAGCCGGCACCAAGCCCAGCCATACCTGCGCTACGAGCCATATCAAGATCAAAGCTGGTGTCACCAACCATAATGGCTTTACTCGCATCAAAAGATGTGAAATCCAGAATTTCGTGCAGCATTTGTGGATGCGGTTTGGAACGCGTTTCATCAGCGCACCGGGTCACAGTAAAATACCGCCCCAACCCGCTGAAGTTCAAGGCTCTATCTAGCCCTACTCGCGATTTACCTGTGGCTACCGCCAATAAAGCGCCGCGTTCTTCAAGTTGTTTAAGACCAGTTTCAACGCCAGCAAACAATTGTTGATTGGTTTTGTCAGCCGTTACAAACTGATACCGATAAGCGTCGACTAGATTTTTTTGCTGGCCCTCACTCGCCGACGGGAACAGCACTCGGGCTGCTTCCATTAAGCCCAAACCAATAATACTTTTGGCCTCGTCAACCGTCGGTACCGGTAGGTCAGCGTCTTCAGCGGCGGCTTGCATACACGCGGCTATCTTTGCCGCCGAATCCATTAAAGTGCCGTCCCAGTCAAAAATCACTAATTGATACATAAATTGGTTTAAAAAAGTTGTTCAACCATGCCCTTGAGCTCTGCGGGCAGCGGTGCGTCAATTCGGATCTTGGCATCTGTTTGTGGATGGTAAAAGCTTAACGAAGCGGCATGCAAAAAAAGTCGTTTAAGACCGCGGTGTTTCATGATTTTATTAAATGCCATATCGCCGTATCTGGAATCACCCGCCAAGGGATGGCTTTCTGATTGGCAATGCACTCTAACCTGATGGGTACGACCCGTTAGCAATTTGACCTCGATCAAACTCGCCAACGAACTAGTCTGCTTGGGCGACACAATCGAACAGGCGTATTGGCCGTCTTTATCTACCTTGACAGTGCGCTCGCCTTTATAACGAGCGTCTGTGTTCAATGGTTTTTCTATGCGCCGTTCGCCGTGACGCCAACGCCCTTTAACCAGAGCCAAATAACGCTTATCCAAACGTGAATTTTTAACACCGCTCTGCCTAAAATCAGCTTGCAGGCCTCGCAAGGCCGTCGCTTTTTTTGCCAATACCAAGCACCCTGAGGTATCGCGATCTAAACGATGAACCAGCTCAAGGTAGGCTAAGTCTGAGCGCAAAGCTCGCATGGCCTCAATAAGCCCAACTGAAATTCCGCTGCCTGAATGGACGGCCAACCCCGAGGGCTTATTGATCACCATCAAGATATCGTCTTCAAACAGTATTGCCCGGTTAAGATAGTCGTATCGTCCGCGATCGACGTCGACTTTTGTTGCTTCGTCCAGGCGGATCGGTGGAATTCGAATGACATCGCCCAAGGCGAGGCGAGTCGTTTGCTTTGCCCGTTTTTTGTTAATTCTCACTTCGCCCTTGCGTATCAGCCGATAGACCATCGATTTCGGAACACCTTTAAGAAAGCGAAACAAAAAATTATCTAGGCGCTGACCATCGCTGTCGTCGGTGACCTCAACAAATTGAACTGACTTTAAAGCAGGTTTCGACAAAACGAAAAGCAGATTAGTTGGCCTAATTAGCGCGCATCATAAGGGCCTGGGACAGCAAAACCAAGCATCAATTGGTGCTGACACTTAGTTTCACGGCCTGCAAAACACTCAAGCAGCCAGAGAGCTTAGACGCATTACGAGAAATCACGCCTAAATCACTGAAATAGAAATACTTTTATTGGTTTTTTATACCTGTGATGCTAATTGCCAATGCCATAACCAGCTGTTATGATGCGCCTCGCAAGTCAAGGTTCTTGCACGAAGAGATTACAATGACCAAATCGCCGAAGCTTTGCTAAGGCGTTGTGTAGATTCGGTTTTGTCCGAATGCGCACAGCGAATACGATTTGATCAAGTAGCGGCCCAGTCAAAATTGGTTTAACTAATTTAACTTGTGCCCAACTTGCAATACTTAAGCCGGTTTCAAAACTCAGGTTTTGAACTCGCCAAAGCATTGAAACTTTACATTAAAATTTTAATAGAACCCTTAACCGAAAGCCTAGCTGAAAGCTTAGTTATAGGATTACAGCTATAGGATTACGATTAAAGGATTACTTTTAAGATTAGTTTCAATAATGGCCGATGAGTGCTTTTGAATATTGCTCGATCACGCAGGCGTCTAAACGCATCGCGAACGTTAATGTTACGAACGTGACGTTACGAACAATAACGTTAAGATCGATAAACAGTTGAGACAAGACAAACCAATGAGCAACAAACGGCTCATTTGATGCAGGCCAACGGGGTAATGCTTTCACCCCGATTAATGAAAGCGTTTCGCTTTTGGTATTCAGTTTTACCATTTATTTGTGGCCAACTTTGTTGGCGCACTAAATAGATAAGCTCACAGACAACAAAGCAAACACTGCTAAAAGCACTCACTGCTAAAAGCACTCACTGCTATGAGTCTGAAAGCTTAGGAACTAAAACTAAAGCGTATGAGACTAGTCACTGCCGATGTATATGAAGTCGGCTCTGATGTGATAACGCAAAGCCTTAGAGTTTTGCAAAAGAGATTTTATAGAATTTGAGAACCAATTTGACGACTTAGCAGTTCGCCTAAGAACAACTGACTGAGTCTGTATAAAAAATAGATTAAAACCGCGTGCACAGCCAAATTAAAACGAAACTTAGTTTGATTGGCTTGATATTTTTCAACACTTTTGGCGATAAAAGGCCATAAAACAAGCCGCTTATTTGCCAAGCAATAAGTTGATATATAGATCACGCACGCAATACAAAGAGACAACGACAGCATCAAACGCAATCAGTGTGCTCCAAATCATTGAATTCTAAACAGTAAGTTCTGATTTGGGTCACAGCGTCTTTGCAAACGGGCAAGCAACGCGCCAACTTTATAACACGGCCAAGCCGTTTGCATGATTGAACAAGCTTACCTTGAACTATCTCGGCTAGGCGGAATACCGTCCTTGCCTTTTGGGGCTTCTAAGTTCGATCGAGAACATAGCTGTTATTGCAAAGGCATTGAAGCGTTGCTGCAAAACTTGTGTAAATCACGATTTTGGCAGTCTTGATCTCTCTTAGGTTTTTAATCGTGTTTTAGTGGCTTTAGTCGACTCCCGACAAAAGTGCGCTCATCAAATTAGTTCCTGATCCTCCTCTTTTAACGCACATCATTAAAACAAACGACTGTCTCTGATATTGGTTGGGATATTCAACCAAGGAGATCTAATGAAAAGAATGTTATTCAATGCAACGCATCCTGAAGAGTTGCGCGTTGCAATCGTCGATGGCCAAAAACTAGTAGACCTAGATATTGAATCGGCCAACAGTGTCCTTAAAAAGGGCAATATCTATAAAGGCAAAATCACTCGCATCGAGCCAAGTTTGGAAGCCGCTTTTGTCGAATATGGTGGCAATCGGCAAGGGTTTTTGCCGATGAAAGAAGTCTCGCGTACCTATTTTAAAAATTACAATTCTGAAGTTCCCATCTCGCAGGTCAAAATTGCCGATGTACTTGAAAACGGCCAAGAACTATTGGTGCAGGTCGAGAAAGACGAGCGTGGCAACAAAGGCGCGGCCTTAACTACTTTTGTCAGCTTAGCTGGCCGCTATTTGGTGTTTATGCCGAATAATCCAAAAGGCGGCGGCATCTCACGGCGCATCGAAGGCCAAGAGCGTCAAGAACTTCGCGACGCGATGTCGCAACTTGAGATTCCCAAAGAACATGCTCTGATCGCGCGCACCGCCGGTATCGGTAAAAGCGCCGAAGAACTGCAATGGGATTTGGATTACTTACAACGGCTGTCGGATGCCATTCAAGCGGCAGCAGAAGCCCAACCAGCTCCGTTTTTGGTGTATCAAGAAACGAACTTGGTGGTTCGCTCTATCCGAGATTATTTTCGCAGCGACATCTCAGAAATCATTATCGACGATCGAGAAGTCTACGACCGCGCGACCCGATTTATGAATCAGGTCATGCCCCACAATGTCATCAAGCTAAAACTGTATGACGACACTGTGCCACTGTTTTCGCGTTATCAAGTTGAGCATCAAATTGAGTCAGCTTACGCTCGAGAAGTTCGCCTACAAGCAGGTGGCGCTTTGGTTATTGACCCAACCGAGGCCTTAACCTCGATCGACGTAAACTCTGCGCGCGCAACCAAAGGGGGCGACATTGAAGAAACGGCGCTACAGACTAACCTAGAAGCAGCTGAAGAAATCGCGCGCCAATTGCGTATTCGCGATTTAGGCGGTCTAGTGGTCATCGACTTCATTGATATGTTGTCGAATAAGAACCAGCGTGCGGTTGAACAATGCTTACAAAAATCCTTGAAGGCAGATCGCGCCCGAGTTCAGGTTGGCCGGATCTCTCGCTTTGGCTTGTTGGAGATGTCACGCCAACGTTTACGTTCATCGATTAGCGATTCAAACTACCACGTATGCCCTCGTTGCGAGGGCAACGGCCACATTCGAAGTGTTGGGTCTTCAGCGTTGAGCGTGTTACGTATTATCGAAGAAGAAGCACTCAAAGAGAACACCGAAGCGATCAACGCTCATCTACCGATTAAAACCGCGACCTACTTGCTCAATGAAAAACGGCATGAAGTCAGCTTATTGGAGAATCGTTTAGGTACTAATATCACTATTGTGCCGACCATCGAATTGGAAACGCCGCATTTTAAAATCCAGAGGCTACGCAGCGAAGATTTGGACGAAATGCCTGACTTACCAAGTTATAAAACCCAAATCCAAGAAGAGAAAGAAGACCCACGCAAAGCTAAGTATCAAAAGAAGAATCAGCCCAACAACAATGTTGTGACTGCTCCGAATACGGCTCCTGCGGTTGGCATTGAGTCCATCGAAATGGGCGAAAAGCCACCGTCTCCTGCGCCGGCACCTGAGCCTGCTAAACCGGGTATCTTTGTGCGCATCTGGCGCGCGCTCTTTGGCACCGGTGAAGAAGAAAAACCAAGCAAGCAAAAACCCAAACGCGGTAATCAGCGTGGCGGCCACAATAATCGCAATAAGCCTTACAACAAACGTGGCAACCAGCGTGGCGGTCGCAACAACCGAGGCCGCGGGCATCAAGCTAAGAGTAAAGATCAAGGCGAAAAGTCGCAGGCAAAGCAAACTGGAAACTCAAACTCTCGCAACAACGCCCAGAATAAACAGTCTGATGGCAGCAGCCCTCAATCGAAAGGGGGCAACCCGAATCGAAATCGACGGCGGGGCGGGCGAAATAATCGAGGTAAAAACCCAAATGCGCAAGGTGGAAAACCGCCAGCGGATAGACAAGCCTCGCCACAATCCAAATCAGCAGACTAAAAATCTGCCGATAAAAGGCTTAAAAGAAAATTCGGATAAAACTAAACGCTGCCAGGCTTCTGGTGGCGTTTTTTTTGATGCTTGGTTTGATCTAAAACCATTGATGGGGTTTGTGAATTTCCTAATCTCAGGCGCACTAGCAAGAAACCAAACAAAGCCTGCAATGGATGCTAATATAAATACACGGTCGATCTTTGCTTAACCCTAGCAAGATCAACCAACCCTACAACCTAAGCCTATAAAAAACTATGTGTGGTATCGCAGGATATATTTCCGATGCTGCGCAACCGCTGCCAGCGCCCCAAATTGCTTCGCGAGTTAATGCGATGCAGGCAGCCCTTGTGCATCGCGGCCCTGATCATCAAGGCCTGTTTGCTTCGACCTCTGGTCGAGCCGTGTTCTGTCATACTCGCCTTGCCATTATTGATCTCAGCGATAAAGCAAATCAGCCTATGCTGAGCGACGACCAGCGCTACGCCCTTAGCCTGAACGGCGAGGTCTACAATCATAAAAAACTTCGGGAGCGACTCCTAAATAAAGGGCACTCTTTTAAAACAGAGTCCGATACCGAAGTCGTTTTAAAGCTGCTGATAGAAGAAGGCCCCTCTGCCTTACAATTGCTTAGAGGCATGTTCTGCCTAGCATTTTGGGATGAGGCCCAACAAAGTCTATTACTCGCCAGAGACCCGCTTGGGATTAAGCCCGTCTACTATTGCGCGCGCGACGGCCATTTGGCTTATGCCTCTGAGGTCAGAGCCTTGCTTAAAGCCAAGTTAAGCTCGCAAAAGCTCTCGTCACGTGGCCTGCAACACTATTTATTGCGAGGTAGCTTTAGCGAGCCCGATACTGCTTTTACCGATGTAAAGCTGCTTCCCGCCGGCACCTATTTTGTCTGGAAAAAAGGAAAACCAAAGCTGCGCCGCTACTGGTCTTTTGGGTTTTCAGAACAGCCGATGACATCACAGCGAGCGACTGAAATCACCCGCATGGCTCTCGAGCACAGCGTCAGAGCGCATTTGGTTAGCGACGTACCCGTAGGATTGTTCTTAAGCGGTGGAATCGACTCAACGGCTATTTTAGCCATCGCTTCAAAGTTAAGCTCGACGCCAATTAATACCTATTCCATTGCCTTTGAAGACACAGCCTGGAATGAAGGCGAGATCGCCAAAAAAACAGCCGAACATTTTGGTGCCGTGCACACTGAATGGGTTTTAAGCCGCTCTGAAGCCGAGGCACACTTTGATGAATTTCTTGACGCCGTCGACCAGCCAACCATTGACGGCTTTAACACCTTTTGTATTGCCAAATTAGCGAACAAGCATGGTGAGAAAGTTGTGTTATCAGGGCTCGGTGCGGATGAATTATTTGGTGGCTACCCAAGCTTTGAAGTGCTCCCCCGATGGTATACAAGGTTAAACAGATTCCATTTTCTTGGCCCGTTTATCAATGCGATTCGCCCATACATCGGCAAAATATTGCCAACCAAGCTTCGTCGAGGATTGGATATCCTTAGACATGCCAATCAACTCGGCTCTTATTTCCAAGCCTTTCGCGGTGTGTTCTCTGAAATCGAGGCGCAAGCCTTGTCTGGATTTTTGAGCCGCAAGATCAGCCCGACCAAAGCCTTAGAAGTTAAATCAACTGAGCTTCGCAACCAGGTTAGCGAACTTGAGCTAACTCAGTATTGCCGCAATCAATTGCTACGCGATTCCGACGTCTTCTCGATGTACTTCGGTCTAGAGCTACGCGTGCCGTTTGTCGACAAGGTGCTGGTAGAGCAAATAGCTCAAATCCCCGCTGACCTGCGGCTCGAGACGGGCAAACGGCTGTTGGTCGACAGCGTAAGTGAGCTGCCTGACTGGGTTTTAGATCAGCCTAAAAAAGGCTTTCGATTTCCTTTTGACGAATGGTTTGAAGCGCATTGGAATGACATGCCAACCCCGAAGGTTCCGAAGTGGATTAACTTATCGCCATGGTACCGTCGCTGGAGTTTGACCGTATTGCAGCATTGGCTCAATGCTCACTCGAAATAAGTGATGCGAATACTGCATGTTATCCCATCCATTTCGCCTAAGCGCGGCGGGCCAAGTCAAGCCGTCGTCGAGATGGTCAAATCGCTGCGTGAGCAGAATATAGAGGCCCAAATTGTAACCTCTAACGACGATGGCGAAGGGCTCTTAGTGGTCCAAACTCATGAATTGATCGACTATCAAGGTGTTCCCGTTCGATTTTTCCCGCGTTGGTCGCCCCCTATTCGAGCACTCAGAGAGTTCGCGTTCGCACATGGATTTAGCGATTGGCTGAGCAAGCACATTCACGAGTTCGACCTCGTGCATATTCATGCCTTGTTTTCCTATTGCTCTACGCAGGCAATGCGTATCGCAAGGGCTAACAACATACCGTACGTGCTAAGACCTCTGGGGCTGCTGCAACCGTGGTCACTCAATCAATCGGCATGGCGGAAAAAGCTATTTTTAACACTTTGGGAGCGCACCAACATTAATCGCGCTGCCTATATTCACTGCACCAGCGATCTTGAAGCACAGCAAGTCAAACACGGCTTTAAGAACGCCAAGGTCAAGACAATTGCGCTGGGAATTGAGATGCCTAACATTGAGCTGGAGAACATTGAGCTAGAGCGACCTGATAGCAAACAACTCGGTATTCCGGCCCAACAGCCATTGCTACTGTATTTGTCGCGATTGCATCCTAAAAAAGGGTTGGAGCAAACCCTAGAAGCATTAAGCCTCTTACAAAACAAACACTGGCATTTCGCGATCGCGGGCGACGGAGACCCGGCATATATCGAAAAACTCAAAGCCAAAGTTGACTCTTTGGAACTCACGCAGCGTTGCTCTTTTCTTGGACACATAGGCGGCCAATCAAAAGCTCACTTATTTCAAGCCGCGCACTTGTTTGTTCTCTGTTCTCATGCTGAAAACTTTGGCATCAGTGTTTTAGAAGCAATGGCCCACGGAACCGCTCCGCTGGTTAGTTACGAAGTTGCACTGGCGCAAATCATTAAAGAAAACAAATTGGGTTACACTTGCGAGCTAAACACAGACGCCATCGCCGACGCGCTTAACGAAGCCTTAGACAATACTGATGAAACAAAAAAGCGCGCCGAGTTGGCGCGCCTTTATGTGGCCGATCATTTTCAGTGGCCGGCGATCGCAATACAGCTTAATGAGATCTATCGCTCTAGCTTGCGGCAATAAATTTCGATTCTTAGTGCGGCTCTTAGTGCCGCTCTTAGTGCCGCTCTTAGTGCCACTCTTAGTGCCACTACCTTGAACGCAAATCTCAACTCAGGACTGCCGTCTTTTGCGTCTCAGTTCGGCAGTTAAGTCTCTTATGTTTTTGGCCAGCCAAATTCAGCTTTGTTGCCAAATACAAAACGATTAACGATCAACGCAAATGGGACTGAGGTGATCAGGGTTACGAACATTTTGTGAATGTAATGGATTTCTGGGAACCACACAAACAACAACATTGCATAGAGCGCCACACCAAAAATCACCGCGAGAATCGCCGCTCGGTAGTCAACATTGCGGAACATTAAGCCCACAATAAAACACGACAAAATCGGCATACTCAATAAACCGTACAAGCGTTGTACGATATTGATGATGCTTTCTTGTGTTTGATATATCGGCACTAATGCCAATGCAATAACCACAAACACCACAGTGACCATCAAGTTAAGTCGGCTGATATTGGTTTCTTTGTCGCTGTTTTTGGTGAAATACTTTTCATGCATATCGCAGATATAAATCGCGCTGGACGCATTTAAAATACTATTAAACGTTGTCAACACTGCGGCGGCGATACCCGCAGCAAATACACCTGAGAGCCATAGCGGCAACACTTCGGCGACAATCATGCCATAGGCGGCATCGTTCACATCGCCATAGAGTTTGTAGGACACCACACCTGGCAACACGATGATTGGCGGGATGATCAAGAACCGAATAACCGCGGCCGTTAATACGCCCTTCTGCGCTTCTTTGACCGAAGGCGACGCCATAGCACGCTGAGTAATGGTTTGGTTGGTGCTCCAGTAAAAGATCTGGATAAAAATCATACCGGTCAACAAGGTGTGCCAAGGAATCTCTGATGCGCTATCGCCAATTAGAGTAAGCCGCTCAGCGGGAATGCCACTGAAATCCCAGTTGATGGCGTTCAAAGATAAAAACACCACCACCATACCCAAGCCAAGCAAAAGTACACCGCTGTAAGTATCTGACACCGCGACCGCTCGCAAACCACCTAAAACAGCGTAACAAGCCCCGATCACAGCGAAGGCGATCGACAACGTCATTATGGATACGCTTTCCAAGCCGAACATGCTCTTCATGAATAGCGAGCCGCCATACAAAACGGCAGGCAAAAAGATAAAAATATTACCCAGCAAAAACAACAAACCGATCAAGGCGCGAATATGGTGATTGTTGTAACGCTTCTCAAGGAGTTCTGTTGTGGTGGTGCATTGGTACTTGTAATAAATCGGTAAAAACACTTTGGCCAAAATAAGCAGACCAACGACGGCGGCAAGTTCCCACCAGGCCAGCAAAATCATTTGATTGCCGTTCATACCCACCAATTGATCGGTGCTCAAATTGGTTAAGGTGATAGAACCTGCGACAAAAACCCAACTTAAGGTTCCGCTGGCAAGAAAAACTTCCTTATTGCCTCGTTCGATACCTTGTGCGGCCTCAGCACGCAACACATTACGGCATTTGATGTACGTTAAAAAACCAATAAGTGCCGTGATCGCAACAAAGACGGCGACTTGGACAAATTGCATTTCCATGATGAACTCCCGATTTGGTGATTAAACGCTCGCAAACTGCTGATTCAAGCCCAGCTATTGCTTTTATGCGGCGCATTATTTTTAATTGTCAGACAAATACTAGCAACAATCCTGTTACCGCTCCACTTTTGTTTTAAGAGATGCGGCTCACCTCTTATAGGGGATCCTATAGGCAATCTGCTAGGCGATCTGCTTCTCCAACGAATCGATCAAGTCGTCGGGCAAACTCAATGATTCGCTGAGCTGTTCCAAATAGAGCTTTTCAGACACCGAGGACTGCGCTCCAATCAACAACCGACTCGCCAGATAAACCTCGCTGGCGACCTCTAAGTCGCTTACTTGGGCGGCTAAAGTTTGTAAATCCAACGGCCCATCAAGCATGGGCTCCAGATCACCGGCCATTGATTCAGGCAAATGCATCTGAAGAATTTGGTGCTTAATTTGCTGTTGCTCTTGATCGTCTATTTTTCCATCCGCGTTGGCTGCCGATATCATGGCATTGATTAATAGTCGCGCACGCAGTTGCGCAGCATCATGATCAAGTTCATGCACCGCAGAAGACATATCCTCAGTTTGCGAGTCTTGTGATTGCTGCCAGTGCTGATAACCTTGGTACGCCGCTGTTCCCAAAGCGGCAATGCTTCCAAGTTTTAAGGCTGTGCCGGTGAGTTTTCGACCGCCTTTGGTGCCCAGCAAGGCCACGAGCACCGCCGAGGCAATCGCGCCTTTTTTAAGCCCATCGAGCATCACTTCTCGTTGCTCTCCAGATTCTGGAATGTCGAGTTTTTGCTCAGCCAGCTCTTGGCCTTTTTCCAAATACTCTTGCCCCATGCCCAATAATTGATCCAAAAGGCGACGCACACTTAATGGCTGTTCACTCATGCTCTGCTCTTGTCGATTTACGTTGTCGCCAGCATTAAAGCACAATTCGAGCTTTTTCAGTAAATTTCGGGCTTTTGTTCAAGGTTCTCAAGACCGCTCGAATACAGCGATAGACTCGACGTGTGAGGTATGAGGGAACATATCGATCACGCCTGCTTTGCGCATCGTATAACCTAATTCATTCACCAAAACACCCGCATCGCGCGCCAAGGTCGCTGGCCCGCATGACACATAAACGATGCGCTCAGGTTTAAAATCAGACATGCGTTTGATCATTTCAGCCGCACCGGATCTAGGAGGGTCAAGCAACACTTTGTTAAACGGGCACTCTAACCAAGAACCGTGTGACTCAGCCGACATGTCTTCTTTGAACAGGTCGCCAAAGTAAAAATCGACATTCTCCAGCTTATTGAGCCTTTTATTGTGCTCAGCGCGATTCACTAGCGCCTGATCGCCTTCTACTCCAACCACGTGACTCGCCTTTCGTGCTAATGGCAAGGTGAAGTTACCAACCCCACAAAAGAGATCGAGCACGGTGTCGTTTTCATTCAGCTCAAGTAAATCGATGGCTTGCGCAACAAGACGTTGATTGATTGAACCATTAACTTGAATGAAATCGGTTGGCAAAAATTCAATCCGAATATCGAAATCGGGGAAGTCGTAGTACAAAGCGTCTGGCTCTGCCGGCCACAACGCGTGCACGCTTTTCAAGTTGCCGGGCTGAAGAAACAAGGTCACTTGATTGGCCTTAGCAAACTCAGTTAAGACATCCAAATCAGTTTGCGTGAACGTTTCTAGATGACGCACGATCATGGCTAAGGCATTGTCGGCAACTGAAACTTCTATCTGGGGAATTTTATCCGGGCACGATGTTTGCGCCAAACACGCTCGTAGCGCCGGTAACAAATTGGAAACTTGCGGATACAACACGTCGCACTGCTGGGTCGGCTGAATATAGCTGGTATTGCGCTCACGGAAGCCAACGATAACGCCGCCTTTTTTTTCAACAAATTTTGCGCCTAGCCGCGCTCGGCGGCGATATCCCCAATGTTCGCCAATCAAGGGCGGCATTAGCTCTTGGGGCTGCACATCGCCAATTTTCTTAAAATTCTCGATCAACTGTTGTTGCTTGTATTGTATTTGCATCTTGGCGTCCAGATGCTGTAAAACGCAACCACCACATTGACCAAAGACTTGGCATTTTGGCAACACTCGATGCTCAGAAGGCTCTAGTACTTCGATGGTCGAACCGAACAAGTAGCTCTTGCGGTGCATCACCGGGACATAACGAACGTGTTCGCCGGGCAAGGCATAGTCGACAAACACAACCTTGCCTTCTTCATCGCGCCCAACACCTCGGCCATCGTGAGCCAAGGAATCGATACGAATGTCTTTCGGCGTTTGATCTATCTTTTTGTGGCGACGGCGGCGGGCCATAGAAAGTCCAGCAAAGTTGGGTTAAATAAAAACTTGCGCAGTGTAGTGCAAGCACTCCCTCAGTGTAAAACAATCGTGCTATGTTTTAGCTTCAAATCTTCCCATTTATTGAGAGTCTGTTATGACCACCATTGCTCTAGTTACTCTACTGATATTAATCGAATATTCTTTCTTTTTTATGCTTACGGGAATGGCTCGCGGTAAGACTGTCGCAGCGCCAGCAGTAAGCGGCGAGGAGCGATTTGAGCGAGCCCTTCGAGTGCAAATGAACACGCTAGAACAAATGGTGGTGACCATTCCGGCAATGTGGATATGCGGCTTGTATTTTAGTTTTAATGTCGCTGCTATTTTGGGCCTGGTGTTTATTGTCGGCCGATTGATTTATGCAATTAGCTATATGAAAGAACCCGCCAGTCGCACTCTGGGTTTTGTAGTTGGATTTTTTGCCAACGTTGGCCTAATTCTTTGTGGCCTATACGGTTTGATCAGCCAAATGGTTTAGTCAGCCGCTGCCCACACTTCGAGAAATTCCACCAAATGTGGCGCGCCTTTTGATAGCGCGCCTTTAACCGTTTGGTGCTCGCGCTCTAAATCGGCATCAGTCAAATGCCCGCGAACATGCAACCAATGCAAGTAAACCAAATAGGTATTCAGAGCGTCGGTTTCGCAATAATCTCGAATGGCTTTAATTTCGCCAGCGCAATATTGTGACCACACCTTAGAACCACTCATCCCCATTTTGCCAGGCAGCCCAAGTAAGACAGCGATCTCGTCCAGCGGCGCGAACGCTCGATTGTTATAGCCCGCCAAAACATCCATTAAGTCGGTATGACGCAAGTGAAAGCGGCCGATGTAGTTATTCCATTTAAAATTGCTGTCATCGTCGCCTAAATCCCAATAGCGCGGAGCTTGTACGCCATTAATCAAGCCTCGGTAATGCAATACGGGTAAGTCGAAACCTGATCCATTCCATGTAACTAGTGTTGGCGTGTGTTTATCGATGCCATCAAAGAAATTCTGAACAATCTCTTTTTCGGAACTGTCTTCTTGGCCTAGCGTCCAAACTGAAAATTGGTCTTTGTGGCTATTACGATAGACCGCTGAAATCGCCACGACTTTTTGCAAATGCGTAGCGATGAAATCCGAACCGGTTTTTGCTCGGCGTTGCGCGAACATAGCTTCGGCAACTTGTTCGTCAGAGAGATCATCACTGAGTTCCAGCAAGCGGCGACCGCCTGTTGTGTCTGGGATGGTTTCGATATCGAAGGCTAGGATATTCATACAATATTCTTTACAAATAAATCTTTAGATTTTCGTTTCGGGCTGAAAGATAGAATCTACCATTCTGGCAGATTGTTCATTTCTTTGCGCGTGCAAAGAAATGAACCAAAGAAAAACGCCACGGTTGTGATCGCCCTGCGGGTTCCCGAGTTAACGGCATCATAAGCGGCGCTGCGGAACTCGCTACGCGCTTTGCGCCGCGCTCAAACAGTCCTCGCGACTACTCCGCTTATGATGCCGTTAAACTCGGCGATCTCAAAAGTGGATGGGTTTGTAAGGGCAGCCAAAGCCTTCTCCAATCAATGGGAAGAGTGTTTTTTGTCCAAAATAGGTAACTATCCAGACAGTTTTCAAGCCGCTTACAGGCGCGATGTATTTGTTTGGGCGCTAAAAAAGATTTAGTGATTTAATACACTCCAGTCGACAAATACCGATCACCGCGATCGCACACTATTGAAACTATTACCGCCTTCTTTTTCAGCGCCTCTTGCTCGGCTGCAACTTGAAGGGCAATCGCCATTGCTCCGCCGGACGATACGCCGGCAAAAATGCCCTCTTTGGTTGCCAATTCGCGCATGGTATTTTCGGCTAGGGTTTGATGCACATCCAAGGTTCGATCAACACGCTTGGCTTCAAAAATCTTGGGGAGGTATTCTTGTGGCCATCGTCGAATGCCGGGTATTTGCGACTCGCCTTCGGGTTGCACACCGATGATTTCGACGTCGGAATTCTGCTCTTTCAGATATCGAGAGACCCCCATAATCGTACCCGTGGTGCCCATGGAACTGACAAAATGTGTGACCTCACCATTGGTGTCGCCCCAGATTTCAGGGCCGGTGGATTCATAATGAGCATTCCAATTGTCGGGGTTGGCGAACTGATCAAGCACCTTACCTTTGCCATCAGCCTGCATTTGGGCTGCCATATCTCGGGCCAGCTCCATGCCGCCCTCTGACTGCGAGACCGAGATAATTTCAGCGCCAAAGGCGCGCATCGACGCACGCCGCTCTTCACTCATGTTATCAGGCATGATCAACACCATCTTGTAGCCCTTCATGGCCGCTGACATCGCCAGCGCGATACCGGTGTTACCACTGGTGGCTTCGATCAAGGTATCACCGGGTTTGATGTCACCACGCGCCTCGGCTTTGGCAATCATATTCAATGCTGGGCGATCTTTGACCGAACCCGCTGGATTATTGCCCTCTAGTTTGCCAAACACGCTTGCGTATTCACCTTCCCAGAGTCGCTTGATTTTCACCAACGGCGTATTGCCGACAAAATCTT
Organism: uncultured Arenicella sp.; assembly: GCA_937922925.1. GTDB lineage: Bacteria > Pseudomonadota > Gammaproteobacteria > Arenicellales > Arenicellaceae > Arenicella. Next base: position 44,093 of record CALAKU010000001.1, read on the forward strand.
CAAGAAACTTATCCGTCATAAAACTTCGCTTGTTATTTTTAGCTCAATTGTGATTATAGATCGCTCAACAAAAAAAGCCGCTCCTATTGAGCGGCTTT
>CALAKU010000002.1 GCA_937922925.1 uncultured Arenicella sp.
GAGGTCTTACTATGCAATGCCAAAACAAAAACAAAATACGTTGCACCTACCTAGCGGCGTTTTTAATGATGAGTGTTTTTAGCTCTGGAACAGCCTTGAGCCAGACAACAGCCTTGAGCGAAGAAACAGCCTTGAGCGAAGAAACAGCCTTGAGCGAAATAACAGCCTTGAGCGAAATAAAGGCCTTGAGCGAAGAAAGCGAAAAATCCGCCGAAGCTCAAGAGCTCATTGCACTCGAAGCAAAGCTCGCCGAGGCCGAGCGTGAAGTGCCAAACCTCATTCAAGGCACAGAGAAAACCATTCGCTGGTTTAACGGTGAGCGCCGCAAAACACCGATATCGCTGGTATATTTGCATGGCTTCTCGGCAACACACAAAGAGATCAGCCCAGTCCCCGAGGCCTTAGCCGACAAGTTGCAAGCCAATGTGTTTTTTAGCCGCCTTGCAGGCCATGGGCGCGACGACGATGCCATGCTTGAAGGCACTGTCTCTGCGTGGCTCAACGACACCCGTGAAGCACTCGAAATCGCTCAACAAATCGGCGACAAAGTGATTCTGATCGGCACCTCCACTGGCGCCACATTATCAACCTGGTTGAGCGCTCAAACAGGCACTGATAATGTAATCGCCAACATCATGGTATCGCCAAATTTTGGGGTTGCGAGCGACCAAGCCTGGATCATGCAAACATCCTTGGGCCTGTGGTTAGTCAAAAAACTCAGTGGCGAATACCGAGGTTTTGAACCTCAAAACGAATACCATGCCAAATATTGGACCGAACGTTACCCGGTGGATGCCTTGGTTCCCATGTTGGATTTAGTGGACATGGTTAACGAGATGGATAAATCCAGCATCACTATTCCACAAATGATGATTTACTCTCCCTTAGACCAAGTCATCAATGTTGAGAATGCTAAAAACACCTTAGCCAGCTTTAGTAACGCCGCCACTAAGGAGATCTTATATCAAGACAGCATAGACCCGGGCCATCACGTATTGTTCGGCTACGGCTCGCCCCCTGAACAAATAGATGAAGTGAGCGATTTTATGCTGAGTTTTGTCGGCCCTTATCGCTAAAGGCCTTGGCGTAACGCTTTAACGCTGGCTGCTTCTATTTGCTGCTTCTTATCAAAACAGACCGAGCACTCTGAAAAGCCCAGAGGCAGTCTTTAACTGAGGCAAACTTTAAGTGCGGCGAGCTTGATGCAGCACTCTCGGATGCTATTCGGAACTCGTTTTAGGCTCGGTCTTACGGAAGTCAACATCGAGCTCGGCCGCTAAATACGCCAGCACTGCATACGCCGCTACGTTTTGCGCAAGTTCTCTTGGATCGATTTTGTCGAGTGTGTCGTCGGGCGTGTGGTGAAGATCAAAATAGTCCATCCCGTTTTGATTTAATCTAACGGTGGGTACGCCTTGCTCGGCCAGCGGAATAATATCAGGCCCACCGCCCGGCACCTCACTGCCGCCACGAACGATTCCAAGCGGCGCAATTACGTTAGCAATTGCGTCAATCGCGGGATTTGCGTCAGGATTGACGTTGGAAACGAATTGCCAAATCGATTCAGCACCGAAATCAGATTCGGTTGCTAATACGTGATTGCTCAAAGCATCCGCGTGACGCTCAGCATAAGCCCGTGCACCCAATAGACCTACTTCTTCGGCGCCAAACATAACCACCCTTATGGTTCGTTTTGGCCGAACGGGTAACTGCGCAATCAGGGCGGCGGCAGCGGTCGTAATCGCAACCCCTGCACCGTCGTCGACGGCTCCGGTTCCTAAATCCCAACTGTCGAGATGCCCGCCAATCAACACAATCTCTTCGGGCTTTTCGCGTCCAACTAAATCCAAAATGACATTGCCGCTTGTGACGTCGCCTTTCCAGCGAGCGCCTGAGGAAAGCGACATTTTTAAGGGCTTGTTCAGGCGATGCAAACGGCGTAGATGATCGGCGTCTGGATTGGAAATCGCAATCACGGGAATCGAAGCCCACTTGCCATCGTTGGCACTCATCATGCCGGTGTGCGGAAAGCGGTGAGACTCCGAACCCACCGAGCGAATCACCAATGCTTTGGCATTGGCCCGCTCTGCATGTTGCCAACCAATTCGGCGGCGTTGATTAGCCGGTGAGTAACCGGCCCCGGTTTGGCTTTTAACCACAAAGTCGCCATCGACAAAGGCGATCTTGCCTTTCAAAGCGCCGCTATCGACTTGCTCTAGCGCAGCAATATCTCGAAAATAAACCAGCGGCGCATTAATATCCGATTTACTGCGTGCCGATCCACCGAGCGCCGTGCCGTACAGCTCTTGGTCATAGGGTTCGGTGAGCTTGATGTTTAAGTCACCGCGCTCCCAAAACGGCATGGTGAAGTCTTCCACGACAACTCGATCGAACTTGAGGTCTTGCCCAAGAGTAAGCCCCCACTCACGCGCTCTTTTTTCCGCTTCTGAACCGGCTAGCCTGGGGCCTACCTCAGTGGTAAGTGACTCGACAATTTGATACGCCAAGTCGCTCTCAAGGGCGTCTTGCATAAGTTGCTGACTGGACTCACGGAGCTGAGGGCTGAGCTCAGAGCTTGACTCCTCCTGCGCAGAGGTACTTAACGCTGTCGTTAATGCAAGGAAACATATGGCCACAAACCTAATAGCTAACCTAATAACTATAAGATTAGTACGCATAAAACGAATACCGTTAAACTTCCTAGCAATAAAGCTCATACTAAAACACCTCTGAGAAAAGTTTAGGATATCGCTCACGTTAATCACCTTAAATTTATTTTACTGCTACTTTAGCCACACACGGGCATTGCGAAACAAGCGCATCCAAGGGCTATATTCGCCCCACGACGAGTCTTGCCAAGAGTTTGTAACGGTTCTAAAAATGCGCTCGGGATGCGGCATCATGATGGTTACACGACCATCGTCATTACTAAGCCCTGCCAAGCCATTAGGCGAGCCGTTAGGATTGGCTGGATACGCGTCAGTACTATTGCCTTGATAATCCACATACGTCATCGCTAGATTCGATCCAGTTACCTCGGCTTGCTGAGCATCGTGATCAAACTCAGCTCGACCTTCGCCATGGGCAACTACTACAGGCAATAATGAGCCTTGCATGCCGTCGAGTAAAATTGAATTACTGGATTCACCAATTTTCGACTGAACTAATCTCGCCTCGAACTGCTCAGAGGCATTGCGAACAAAGTGAGGCCAGGTCTGTGCGCCAGGAATGATCGATTTTAAGTTAGACATCATCTGACATCCATTGCAGATACCCAAAGCGAAAGCATTGTCGCGTGCAAAATACGCAGCAAATTCATCATGTAATTTTGTATTAAATAGAATGGACTTGGCCCACCCCTCTCCGGCACCGAGAACATCGCCGTAAGAAAACCCACCACAGGCCACTAATCCATTAAAGTCATGCAGGCTTTGCCGACCTTCGATTAAATCGGTCATGGTGACATCAATGGCATTAAAACCGGCTTGGCTGAACGCCGCTGCCATCTCCAACTGCCCATTAACGCCTTGCTCCCGCAAAATCGCAATGCTTGGCTTTGACTGGTGAATCCATGGAGCTGTTACATCGACTTTGGGGTCAAAGGTGAGCTTGCTAAACAAACCTGTATCGTTGGTATCAAGCAGACGCTCATATTCTTGATCCGCGCAATCAGGATTGTCACGAAGGCGTTGCATTTGATAACTGGTTTCTGACCAAATTCGATGTAGCTCTACCCGCTTTCGGCTGATAACTGAGTCACCATTGACCTTGATATCAATCACATCACCAGCCGAAACTGCGCCGAGAGTGTGCCAGTTAGCGATGACATTATGTTTCGATAAAATGGATTCGACGGCCGCTCGATTATTGTCTGCGACTTGCACTACCACGCCCAATTCTTCGTTGAACAAGCTCGCCAGCGCCGACTCGCTCTGGACATCAATGTCGAGACCGCAGCGGCTGGCAAAAGCCATTTCACAGAGCGTGGCAATTAGCCCGCCATCTGAACGATCGTGATAGGCGAGCAGTAAACCGTCTCGCACACAATCTTGCAGGGCCATAAAACCATTTTTAAGAAGGCTAGCGTCATCAACATCGGCGGTAATTGCGCCCATTTGGTTATAGACCTGAGCCAAAATAGAGCCGCCCAAACGTTGTTTGTCACCACTTAAATCCAACAAGTAAAGCCCGGCTGAAAGCTCGACATCGAGTTGCGGAGTAAGGGTTTTCGCCACATCATCAACTGGTGCAAAAGCGCTTATCACGCAGGATACCGGCGCGGTCACTGAGCGCTCTTTATCTCGCTCTTGCCAAACCGTTTTCATTGACATCGAGTCTTTACCAACCGGAATGGCGATACCAAGTTCTGGGCATAATTTCATGCCAATGGCTTCGACCGTAGCGTAGAGCGCGGCATCGTCTCCAGGATGCCCAGCCGCCGCCATCCAATTCGCCGATAACTTGACTTCATTGAGGCGACGTATGTTGGCCGCACCTAAATTCGTTAAAGCCTCACCAATGGCCATGCGTCCACTCGCAGGTGCATTGACGCTGGCCAAGGGCGTTCTCTCGCCCATGGCCATGGCTTCGCCACTAAGGCCGGTGAACGCTGAGGTTGTTACGGCCACATCGGCCACGGGCACTTGCCAAGGGCCAACCATTTGGTCGCGCGCGATCATGCCAGTGATGCTGCGATCACCAATCGTAATCAAAAATGACTTATCGGCAACAGCCGGATGAGACAGCACTCGCTCTAGGGCTTGCTCCGCAACGATTGAATCAAGCTCAAGATCGGAGTAAGCGGAGTTTACAGAATTGACGTCGCGGAGCATTTTTGGCGGTTTGCCAAACAAGGTTTCCATCGGCAGATCAATCGGATTTTGCTGACGCTCAGTGCCGTCACTGAAATGCGCATCACTCACAATTAGGTGTTCATCTTCGGTCGCCTGACCCACAACGCAATACAAACAGCGCTCACGCGAACAGATCGCTTCAAACTCGGCCAATTGTTCTGGTGACACAGCCAAGGTGTAGCGCTCTTGTGCTTCATTACACCAGATTTGCATGGGACTCATGCCCGGTTCGTCGTTAAGCACATCACGCAAATTGAAACGCCCACCACGACCGGCATCGCCTACTAGCTCTGGCAAAGCATTGCATAATCCTCCAGCGCCGATATCGTGAATGGAGATAATGGGATTGTTCTCGCCCATGGCCCAACACGCGTCGATCACTTCTTGGCAACGGCGTTGCATCTCAGGGTTACCTCTTTGCACTGAGGCAAAATCTAAGGCCTGCGAGCTTTGTCCGGACGCGACACTCGAGGCGGCACCACCCCCCAAACCAATCAGCATGGCCGGCCCACCTAAAACAACAATGTAGGCCCCATCTGGAATTATGTTCTTGGCAACATGTTGCTCGCGTATATTGCCCATGCCGCCGGCGAGCATAATGGGTTTGTGATATCCCCTAACAGTGCCATCATCCAGAGACTGCTCGAAGGTGCGAAAATACCCAGCGATGTTCGGTCGCCCAAATTCATTATTAAACGAAGCACCACCAATCGGGCCCTCTAACATAATCTGCAACGGGGATGCGATGCGCTGAGGTTTGGCCTCCTCGCCTTCCCAAGCTTTTGATGCGCCGGGGATACGCAGGTTCGACACCGAAAAACCCGTTAAACCAGCCTTGGGCTTAGAACCGCGGCCGGTCGCACCCTCATCTCGAATCTCGCCACCTGAGCCGGTGGCCGCCCCCGGAAATGGTGAAATGGCCGTTGGATGATTATGGGTTTCAACTTTGCACAATATATGCACCGCCTCTTCGACACTCCCGTAGTGATGCGACTGCGTATCGGCAAAAAACCGATTGGCGACAGAACCTTGTAAAACCGAAGAGTTGTCTGAGTAAGCAACCAAGGTGCCTGCGTCATTTTGCATATGCGTCTCGCGAATCATGCGAAACAAAGAATGCTCCTTGGCTTGCCCGTCAATAATCCAATCGGCATTAAATATTTTGTGGCGACAATGCTCAGAATTGACTTGCGCAAACATCATCAATTCAACATCCGTAGGGTTTTTATCAAGCGCTTGATATTGATCAACCAAATAATCAATTTCATCGCTCGACAGAGCCAAGCCCAATTCGGTGTTTGCCCGCTCTAGCGCGCTTTTACCCTCGTCTAACAAAGGCACTTCATAAAGCGCCTGCGGTGCTTGTTGTTCAAACAAGGCTGATGCATCGGCGAGATCGAAGACCACAGATTCAATCATCGGGTCGTGCAATAGTTCACTTACGCTTTGGAGCTGCGCTTGACTAAGCGGCTCTGACGCATTGACAAAGTAGGCAATGCCGCGCTCTATTCGTTTAATACTATCCAGTGCGCAGTGATGGGCGATATCAGTTGCCTTAGTTGACCATGGCGAAATGGTTCCGATTCGGGGGATAACATAAATACGTTGGCCATGATGTTCTACCTCGGCCATTTTTGGCCCGTATTGCAACAAGCGCTCAAGCTTTTCTTGATCTTGGTGATTTAACTCAGCGCCCTCTTCCAAGTGCACCAAATGCTGGTATTCGCTATCAATGGTTTGGATCGTAGTGACGCGATGCTGAGCCTGTTGCCTCAGCTTGTCGTTACGAAATGCGGAGAGAGCCTGACTGCCTCGAATTCGCAGCATGATGATTTATCTGTAATTACGGAGCCATCATTGCGTTGGTTTGGCTGACTAAGGCAGCGCAACCACAATGCTACTCCTGTGTTAAAAAACGACGCCAATTTAGCTATGGCAAAACTGGCATTAAATATCTAATTACGGTTGCGTTTAAAACGGTCTGGCAAACAGGACGATCTAATACACACTCCAGCAAACAATCTAGACTGAGACGGCCGAGGTTTAATCGCTCTAAAGTTGTAAACCTAATCGAGCCGCGACTTGCTCATAAGCTTCAACCACACCACCGAGACCTTTGCGAAATCGATCTTTGTCTAGCTTTTCACGCGTCTTCGCATCCCAAATCCGGCAGCCATCAGGCGTAAATTCATCACCCAAATAAAGTGTCTCACCTTGGCGGCCAAACTCGAGCTTAAAGTCCACGAGAATCATATTGGCATCGGCAAACAACTTACCCAATATTTTGTTTACTTCAAAGGTGCGCGCTTTCATAAACGCGACTGCGTCGGCATCTGCCCACCCAAACGACTCAATGTGGTACTCATTGATCATTGGGTCGTGCAAAGCATCGTTTTTAAGAAAAAACTCAAACGTTGGTGGCGCCAGATCAGTACCATCTTCGATCCCTAAGCGACGCGTCATTGAACCAGAGGCGATGTTTCTCACCACACATTCAATCGGGAACATCTCCAATTTACGAACCAAGGCTTCGTCATCCGACAAGAGTTCTAAAAAATGCGTTTTAACCCCCTGGCTCTCAAGATGTTGCATGATAAATGCATTGAACTTGTTGTTAACCACGCCTTTACGATCCAAAGACTCCATTTTTTCGCCGTCGAACGCCGATGTGTCATCTCGAAACTTAAGAATAAGAGCGTCGTCGCGCTCACAACGATAGACCGATTTGGCTTTGCCGCTGTAAAGTTCTTCACCACGTAGCATATAGTCAATCCTCTTTAGATTTAATTGTTGAGAATTCGCTTATAAACATCATTGCTAAACTCGCTGCCAACTTCGTCTCCGGCTCGGTTTAACACTTGCACAAAACTGACACCCCGGCGTTCAGCAACTTGCAAGGCGCAATAATCGCTGCCTCGGCTTTTATCACGAGTAAAAATTGACCAGCCACCAGACCTCGACACTTTGGGCGCGGTTTCTAAAGCCCCGCAACCAATAGAGAATCGCCCGGCGCTCTTATTTCGGGTAAACACAGTAATATCAGAGCGCTTAAGATTATTGGTTAAAAACTCCCAAGCAACATCAAAATCCGCGTCGATGCTTAAGCGGGAGGCGCCATTGTCTTCAATCACTCGCGCGCTTGGCGTTGCTTTTTGAGTGTCGCTTTCACTGAGCGAAGTTGAACTATTAGTTTGAGCCCGCTGCCCGTCTCCATCGACTGCGCCGCCAGCGCCGCTTAAACCGCCACCTTGGGCTAGCACGCTGGTTTGCGAACCAGGATCATCTGATTCGACAACAGCAAGCCCACCTGAGCCGGCTGCCGTTTGTGACACCGTGCCAGAGCTTACCTGCGGAGCCGGATCGGCCTGCGAACTCGGCTTAATTAGGGGCGGCAACGATTTCGCCGATTTGTAGTCAACACTGCGATCGACCGTATCTACCGTCCGCCCGGCGCAAGCCACTAATACGAACGCTAGCAAGCCCAATGTTGTTATTTTTATACAGCGTGTTAGTGAGTAACATAAATGAATGGCCATTGTTTTCCTCGAGAATCCAACTTCGGTATCTTGACACGTATTACAATCATAATCAGAGACCGGTCAGTCTCTAAAAGCGTTTGTTCAGCTTAAAAAAAGCAGAGCAACAACTATTAATTAGTACCTGTTTGATCAGTGCTTATTAATAGTGGTACTCAGAGTGAATAAGCTGGTTTCAAAAGCCGTTAGCGCGTCTAGATACAGAGTGAGCCAGTGTTAGTTTTTATCAATAACGTCGGCGCTCTGCATCGCGTTATCAATCGCTTGATAATGCTGCGGGCTAACCGGCGTTAAAGGCAATCTCAATGTGTTGTAAGTATAGCCCATTTTAGCCACGGCATACTTAACTGGAATCGGATTCGATTCAACAAATAGTGCTTCGTGTAAGCCCCGCAACTTAGCATCCAAGGTTTCAGCCAGTTCAAAATTACCTTGCAAAGCAGCTTCGCACATTTGACTCATTAGCCCAGGCGCGACGTTGGCGGTCACTGAGATATCCCCTTTTGCACCTAAACGCATGTATTCCAGGGCGGTCGGGTCATCGCCAGACAGTATGGCTATCTTATGCCCACACAAATCCAATAATTCTTTGCCTCGAGCGAGGTCTCCCGTCGCATCTTTGCAGCCTACAATGTTATCAATATCGGCGAGCCGAGCCACGGTGTCGTTGCTCATGTCGGCTACGGTGCGGCCCGGCACGTTGTACAAAATTTGAGGAATCGCGACCGCATCGGCTAGGGTTTTAAAGTGTTGATATAACCCTTCCTGAGTCGGCTTGTTGTAATACGGAACCACCGAAAGCGCTGCATCAGCACCGCATTCGTGAGCTAGCTTGGTCAGGTGGGTTGCTTCGCGCGTGGAATTCGCACCTGTGCCAGCAATAACCGGCACGCGTTTTTTAACTACCTCAACGGTGTGCTCAATCACTCGAAGGTGCTCATCCACATCCAAGGTTGCCGATTCACCTGTCGTGCCAACCGAAACAATACCGTGTGTCCCGCTGGCAATATGGAAATCCAACAAACGCGTTAGCGCATCGTAGTCGATTTGCTTATCGCTCTGCATTGGCGTAATTAAGGCAACTAAACTACCTTGGAGATCGATCATAGCTTGATGACGCTTTTAGGGCGTTAGTGAGAGGCCACCATTGAAAACAACGGCGGAAATTTATTTGGCAGAATCATGACTGGTTTGATCATCGTCATCAATTCCAATTTCGTTTGTTTCTTTGCTCGTGTCGCCGCGTTGTAACAAATAGGCGATTACGCCACTGAGCATATAGGCCGAGCCTATGGTCAGAAACGCCACTGGCGGATCCAAGTAGACAATGGCGATAATCAATACCGTGACAATTAAGCCAACAAAAGGGATTTTATCGCGTAATTCAAAATCTTTAAATGATCGATAGCGGATATTGCTCACCATCGCCAATGCCATCAAGATCATTAAAATTGCGAACACCACTTTAAGTTCCAAGGCACTAAAACCATAATCAACACACACCCAGATACTAGTGGCAATCATCCCGGCGGCACCAGGGCTGGGCACACCAGTAAAGTGTTTTTTGTCGCTGGACTTGGCCACATTAAAACGAGCAAGTCTGAGAGCTGCGCAGGCGATGTAGACAAAAGCAACCAAGCTTCCGAAGCGGCCTAGGTCTGTTAAGGCATACTGAAATAAAACCAGCGCTGGCGCGACACCAAAAGAAACCATGTCCGAGAGGCTATCAAGTTGAGAACCAAATTCGCTTTGAGTGTTGGTTAAACGAGCCAAACGCCCGTCGATAATATCCATTAGCATAGCGGCATAAATGGCCAAACAAGCGGCCTCAAAATTACCGGCATGTGCTTGCATGATGGCGTAAAACCCAGCGAATAAGCCAGCCATTGTGAACAAGCTGGGTAGTATAAAAAAACCCTTGGCGGGCTTTCGGCTGGTCAAGTCCGCAACACTCTCATTTTGTGCATCAACAGACTGAAGGTTAGGCTTTTTTGCGCTCATAAACTTAGTATAACCCATCCTTTAAATCGTCGCGTAACAGCCTGAACGCGTTTTATTTTTCGGCGTTTAAACGGTACCCGTTAATCCATTAAAGCCTTATCCTGCACGCTCGCTGCTATCGAGCAAGATTTTGACAAATGCCCCTATAGACAAGCGCCACATAATTTATATTCCAGATGAGACCTTATCGCCCAAGGCAACTTGAGTTTCAAATCCCACTGGTACTCAGCCTTCTCGGAGCTGATCCCTTCTCGGGCAATGTAACGGACATGAATCGATTTTATTCGTATTCGCTTAAAGTGCTTTCTTATAGTGCTTTCTAAAGTACCTTTAAGACACAGTGAGCGCATCGGTACCGGATGACAATCCAATAACACCGGAGCGAGCGACTTCTGTGATAGTGGTCTGACTCAAACTGCGCAGCAATTCATCAATTTTTTCGCTGCTTCCACTCATTTGAACAATAAATGTGGTTTTAGCGACCGTGATTAACTCCCCATTGAACGCTTCCACTACTCGCTCAAGATCGGCAATTTGATCATCAACAACCTCGACTTTGGCCAGCATCACCTCGCGTTCGAGATGACCGCCTATGGTGATGTCATGTAAGGCCGCGACATCGACCAACTTGTTTAACTGCTTTTCAATTTGGTCGATCTTACGATCGTCGCCCACCGTCACTATTGTCATACGAGACAAAGTGGGGTCATTGGTTGGAGCAACCGTTAACGACTCTATGTTGTAGCCTCGGGCAGAAAACAAACCGGATACACGCGACAATGCGCCAGATTCGTTTTCAAGCAAAATAGAAATAATATGTCTCATACTGCGCCTCTATGCCTTACTTCCAGGCCGCAAGCGCATTTCATGATGCCCCTTGCCTGCTTCGATCATAGGATAAACGTTTTCTTCTTGGTCGGTAATGAAGTCCATAAAGACCAAACGATCTTTCATTGCAAATGCTTCTTTTAAGGCACCTTCAACGTCTGAGGGTTTGTCGATAATCATGCCGACATGACCATAAGCCTCAGCTAAGGCAACAAAGTCTGGCAAAGAATCCATATACGAATTTGAATAGCGTTTCTCATAAGAAAATTCCTGCCATTGCCTGACCATACCAAGATAACGATTGTTCAAATTAATGATCTTAACTGGCAGGTCATACTGCTTGCAGGTCGCTAATTCTTGGATGCACATTTGAATGCTCCCTTCACCAGTCACACAGGCGACGTCGGCATCACGGTGCGCAAATTTGACTCCCATAGCCGCAGGCAACCCAAAGCCCATGGTTCCCAATCCACCAGAGTTGATCCAGCGATGAGTATCTGAGAAACCGTAAAACTGAGCGGCGTACATTTGGTGTTGGCCAACATCTGAGGTCACATAAGCTTGGCCACCGGTGACCTTGTGCAATGCTTGAACGACTGCTTGCGGTTTTATCACGTCGCTGTCTTCGTGATACCACAAGCTATCCAGGCCACGCCAATCGTTGATTTGCTGCCACCATTGCTTGGTCAATTCCGAATTGATGTCATCTGAGCGACGCGCCAATTCTTTATTAAACGAGGTCAATACCTCTTTAACATCGGCCACTATGGCAATATCAGCTTTGATATTTTTATCGATTACAGAAGGGTCAATATCGACATGCAAAATTTTGGCGTGCGGGGCAAAATTATCAAGTGAGCCAGTGATACGATCGTCAAAACGGGCACCCAAGGCGATAATCAAATCGGCTTCATGCATGGCCATATTGGCCTCGTAAGTACCGTGCATCCCAAGCATCCCAACAAATAATGGGTCGTCGTGCGGATAAGCACCCAAACCCATTAAGGTATTAGTACACGGAAAACCGAGCTTTTGCACCATGTCCCGTAATTCTTGTTGAGCATGCGCCAAAACAACGCCACCACCGGTGTAGACGATCGGCTTTTTAGCGTTCAACATCGCTTCGACAGCCGTTAATACATCACTGGACTTCGCAGGTTCCACTGGCTGATAAGAGCGCATCGACAGCGTTTCAGGATAAATAAAATCAGCAAGCTGGGCGGTGATATCTTTAGGAACGTCGACCAGCACCGGGCCAGGCCGCCCTGAACAGGCCAAGTGAAATGCTTTTTTGATGGTAACCGCAATATCCTCTACGTTTTGGATGAGAAAATTGTGTTTAACACAAGGTCGGCTGATACCAACCGCATCAATTTCCTGAAACGCGTCGTAGCCAATTAAAGGCTTCATTACCTGGCCGGATATCACCACCATGGGAATCGAATCCATATAGGCGGTGGCAATACCGGTGATTGCATTCGTTACTCCCGGGCCAGAGGTCACCAGAACCACCCCCGGTTTTCCAGTTGCGCGCGCATAACCATCAGCGGCATGCGTTGCGCCTTGTTCATGTCGCACCAAAATATGCTCGACATCGTCTTGGCGGTGAAACGCGTCGTAAATATGTAGTGCGGCTCCGCCTGGATACCCAAACACATATTCAACGCCTTCTTCATTTAGGCTTTTTACAATTATGTCTGCGCCGGTAAATTGCACGACTTTCTCCCACTGCTACTGATCTTAAACCGAACCGATTCAAGCGATTCGTTAATACTTTTAAATGTCGATAAAAAAGCCCGCATGCGGGCTTCTAACAAGAACGAAAGTATAAACGGCTCTGTATAAAAGACAAAGCTTCAGGAGCCAATTTTAGATAGAGCCAACTGGCTAAATCGCATTTTTATCAATATGTTGCCGCAATTTCCCGCATGACTATTTTAAAAACAAATTGTCGGGATTCGTCGCACAGCCAAATTGCGGCTATTGAGCTAGACGATTACACTATCGCCATGCAGACCTACTTTCTTTCTGACTTGCATCTAAAGCGCGAAGAGCCTCAAATCATCGAGGCGTTTTTGCAGTTTTTAATGGGCCCCGCAGCCAACGCAGATCAAGTCTATGTGCTTGGTGACTTATTCGAATATTGGGTTGGCGATGATGCGGTTAGGCACATTGGTGTTGAGCCTGTGCTGGCAGCAATGAGGGAACTCAGCCAAACCATACCCTGCTTTTTCATCGCAGGTAATCGCGACTTTTTGGTGCGCCAAGGGTTTAGCGAAGCCAGCGGGTTTACCATTTTGCCAGACGAGACAGTGATCGACCTATACGGCACGCCAACGCTGATACTCCATGGAGACAGTCTTTGCACCGATGACATTAAGCACCAACAGTTTAGAACCAATTTTGTCACCAACAAATTGGTTTGCGACTTATTACTCGGGCAGCCACTCAAAGAGAGATTAAAACTAGCTGAACAGGCTCGCGGGCAAAGCCAATCGAACTCTAAAGACATGGATATGACCATCATGGATGTAAGTCACAATGCGGTGCTAAAAGCATTCAAACAACACAGCGTGAAACAAATGATCCATGGGCACACTCACCGACAAGCGACTCACGCCTATGACTTAGATATGGGCCAGACAACTCGCTTTGTTTTGGGCGATTGGCACACATCAAGCAGCATACTCACCGCCACCGCGGATGGAATTCGAATTGATAACCAACCTATTGAGCATTAAGTAAACAGCGAGAAAGATTAAGTAGCGAGACCGAATCGTAAAAACTGGCGAGGCTAAACTCTAGTTGTGTTCGCTAGTTCTGTTCAGGAATCACCCGGTAAAAAGTCTCACCGTCTTTAATGAAACCTAATTGGCTGCGAGCTCGATCTTCCAGGGCCTCTTTGCCTTCCTTGAGCTCTTGAACTTGCGCGTGCAGCGCTTCATTGCGCTCGCTTAGCTCTTGATTTCTTTGTTGATTGCCCTCGATGGTGTTCTGCATTGACCAGAGCTGAAATACCCCATGCGCACCGAACCAAAGCTGCAATTGCAACACAAGCAAAAGCGCAAACAACAAACTGGCAACGATCTTCATACTCAAATTATAACACTAGATAATCGCAATACAGATTTAGCAGCAATGATAAATTACCATAGCAATGAGCCTCAAATTATTGAAATCTAATGGGCTATACGTTATTTTGATTAACCAAAAAACAAAACACAACTCGGTAAGGCAACGTGCTATGACCAAAAAATTGCAAAACGACCTGCGGAAACTGTCTACTACGACCCGTGTAGCCTTTATTAGCCTCACTTTTTTGTTCGCGTGCAGTTTCAGCGCAGCGCATGCGCAAGATGATAACAGCGGCCCATTTTTTGGCAAAAGCGCGCCTGGCAAATGGATTATCGGGGTAAAAGCGGCTCGCGTTGACCCTAACGTTGAACAAGTCGACGACGCTGACGCGGTAGGCCTTGTGGTTGGCTATGAATTCGCAAAGACCATTGGCGGTTTTGGCGGCACTTCGAGTGTTGAACTAGAGTACTTGCAAAGCGATACCACACCAACACTAACCGGTTCTGGCACGAGCTACGACGCCGAAGTATTGAACTTGTTTTTTACCTACCGTTCTCCGGGAACGCTGTACTACAAATTTAAAGGCGGCCTGTCGGTGGCCACTTTTGAGGTCAACAGCGTGATCCCCGGATTGATTGAAGATTCCGAAGACGTTTCGCTGGCGGCTGGTATTGGTATCGGTTTACGCATTCAAGACCGAGCCTTTGTCGAACTGGAGTATTCTCAAGACACCGGCGAATCAGATTTTGGCATTCTAGGTTTGAATGCCCTGCTTCAATTCTAAAGCCTTCAGCATGCTGATTTAGCCTTTATAAAGCTCTGATCAAACGAGAAAACCGCAGTAACCACTGCGGTTTTTTTGTGGCTAGTAGAATCCGTTTTTACAAGCTTGTATCTCTCAAGCTCTTGTCTTTAAAACTGAGAGTAATAAGACGCTATTTGAATTTTCGCCACACCACTGGTTTAACTCAAAACAAGATCCTCAAATACATCGTCGGGATGCTCAAGACCAACGGCGACACGAATCAAACTCGGTGTTATTCCCGCGGCATGCTTGTCTTCCTCTGACCAACGCGCATGAGTGGTGGTAAAGGGATGCGTTATCGTGGTTCGTGTGTCGCCCAAATTTGAGGTGCGCGAGAGCAATTGTGCTTTGTCGATCACCGACCAAGCACTGTCTTGACCTCCCTCGACCTCGAAGGACACCACTGCACCGGCCTTGCGCTGCTGTTGGCGGCACAAATCAAATTGGCTATGGGACTCCAAGCCCGGGTAGTACACACGTTTGACCTTTGGATGGTCATCCAAGCGCCTAGCCAGTATTAAGGCATTATCGCAAGACTGATTCACACGCAACTCAAGTGTTTCCAAGGCCTTTGTAAAAACCCAGGCGTTAAATGGCGACATCGACGGCCCAGCGGTGCGCATAAACGCGACCATATCTTTGCCTACCAATTGCTCATCACCAACCACAGCGCCACCGACACAGCGGCCTTGCCCGTCAATGGCCTTGGTTGCTGAATGAATAACCACGTCAGCCCCTAGGGTTAATGGCTGCTGTAGTGCGGGCGTGCAAAAGCAATTGTCTACCACGACTTTTATTTGTGGGTTCGCCGCATGAGCTAATTCGGCGATCGCCGAGATGTCGCCCAACTCCATGAGAGGATTGCTCGGCGTTTCAAAGAACACCATTTTGGTATTGCTTTGAATGGCTTGTTCCCACTCTTTTAGATCGACCAGCGAGACAAAAGTCGTTTGAATATCAAAACGACCCAATAGCTGCTTTAGTAACGTGAAGTTCGCGCCAAAAATTGAGCGCGATGCCACCACATGATCACCCGCATTTAGTAAGGTCATACAGAGGCTTAGCAAAGCAGACATACCTGATGCCGTTGCCACACAGGCCTGGCCCTGCTCCATCAGAGCTAATCGACGCTCGAATGCCTGCACCGATGGATTGGTAAAACGAGAGTAGATATTGCCCTCTTCTTGTTGTGAGAAGAGCTTCGCGGCCTGCGCTGCGCTCTCAAACACAAAGCTTGAAGTGGTGAAAATCGCTTCGCTGTGCTCGTTTTCGGAACTGCGGATTTGGCCACCACGAACTGCGATCGTTTGTGGCCGATATGACTTGCTGTTGTCCATACTAAGGATCTAATTACTAAACTGAGAAACGTCTCTTAGCTTCGAAGGGCTGATTTCGCTCGCGCGTTTAGCGTCATCGCTGCGCGCGTGCTCAAGTTCAGTAAAGTAGTTGATATCTACGTCGCCGGTTACATATTGCTTACTAAAGCAAGAGGTATCAAATTGCGTGATTTGAGGATTGCCCTCTGAGGCGGCCTCAATCAAATCGTTTAAATCTTGATAGATCAAACCATCTGCGCCGATTTGTTCTTGAATTTGCTCAACCGTTCTGTTGTTCGCGATAAGTTCAGAAGCCGCTGGCATATCAATGCCATACACATTTGGATAGCGCACTGGCGGCGCAGCCGAAGCAAAATACACTTTTTTTGCACCAGCATCTCTGGCCATCTGCACGATTTGCTTTGAGGTGGTACCGCGCACTATCGAATCATCGACCAAGAGCACATTCTTATCGCGAAATTCAAGCTCAATGGCATTCAGTTTTTGACGCACTGATTTTTTGCGCATTTCTTGGCCGGGCATAATGAACGTTCGCCCAATATAGCGATTCTTAATAAAACCCTCACGATAGCGAACCCCTAAAATCTGCGACATTTCCAAGGCCGAGGTACGGCTGGTGTCGGGGATCGGTATGACCACGTCGATGTCGTGATCTTTCCACTCACGCTGAACCTTACGAGCCAGTTTCTCGCCCATACGCATGCGCGTTCGATACACCGAGATGCCATCAATCATCGAATCTGGCCGCGCTAAATAAACTTGCTCAAAGATACAAGGCGAATAGCTGGAGCCTGACGCGCATTGATGGGTTTGCACCTCGCCATCGATTGGCAAGATTATGGCTTCACCGGGTCGCACATCAGAGATGATCGTAAACCCTTGGCTATCAAGCGCCACACTCTCCGAGGCAACCATGTACTCTCGCCCCTCTTGCGTGTCTTTATATCCGTAAATAAGCGGGCGTATCCCAAACTTATCACGAAAGGCAACAATGCCGATGCCCATAATGAAGGCCACCACTGCGTAGCCTCCCTGACATCGTTTAAATACTTGCTCTAACGCCGAGAATATCTGTTGATTATTTAGCTGATAATCCTTGGGTTGCAAAACCCGGTACAGCTCATGTGCGAAAACATTGAGTAGGATTTCCGAATCAGACGAGGTATTCACATGGCGTCGATCATCGGTGAATATGCGCTTTCGCAGATTCGCCGCATTGGTCAAATTACCATTGTGTGCCAAGGCAATCCCAAAGGGCGAATTAACGTAAAATGGTTGAGCTTCTGCTGGCGAGCTCGAACCCGCAGTTGGATAACGACAGTGTGCTATGCCGACCTTACCCGACAAGCGCTGCATATGGCGGCTAAAAAATACGTCTTTGACTAATCCATTGTCTTTACGCAAATTAACAAAACCGTTGTTGTCACAAGTCAAGATGCCTGCCGCGTCTTGACCACGATGTTGCAATACCGTTAGCCCGTCATAAAGGCTGGGGCCAACTGGGGATTTACCTACAATTCCTAAAACGCCACACATTGCTAAGATTTGCCGATATTAATTACGGATGAGTCTTGGTTTTAAACGATATGACTTGGGTTTAAACGACATGTCTTGAGTTTAAACACAGATCGCGCGAAAAGTAACTCAACCTAAGGTGAGCCGAATCATACCCTATTTAGCATTTCAGGGTTTATTTTTGCGACTGATACAGCTACCGAGCTTCGTCAAGCTGCTCCGGCAACGAGTTAAGCTCATTTGCCTTATCCGACGATTCAATTAACTGCTCAAGCGCTTTTTGTTGAAGCTGTTGTTGAACGTTGCCTTGCACCGAGGCGTCTTCGCCCAACTCGTCACGCTGCAAGGAATTAGGCAATAGGTCTTCGACAAAATCCATTACCGGAACCAGTTTGGGGATGTGTTTTGACGATTGCCACCACTGCGAATTCTCTAAACCTAAAGCCCGAGCGACCATCAGCAAGGCCACCGAAATGGCGATACCTCTTACCACGCCAAAGCCTATGCCTAAGACCCGATCAATGCCTTTAATTGGGCCTCGGACAATAAACTTGTAAAGAAGATAAGAGATAAAAGCAAAAATAAACAAAGTGCCAATAAACACGGCAGCAAAACCCGCCCACTCTCGAAACTTAGGCGTGGGAATGCGAATGTACTGATGAATGAATTCACCCATCTCCACGCAAAACGTAATGCCCAACCAAATCGCCAAAATCCATGAAACCAGCGACAGTGCTTCTTTAATAAAACCGCGGAACACGGCGACGATCATCGAAATAACAATAATTGCCGCAATTACCCAGTCAAAACCCGCCATACTTACCTCTGACACCACATAATTAGTTTTTGGCTCATCGATTTAATCTGAACTTATTGAATCTACACTTAAGGATAAACACGAACAAAACCATCTTTGCCGGTTTTCGTTTTTAAACGCTGAACTTCGTTACTGGCATCTGCACGTTTAGTAAATGGGCCAAGCCACACGCGCATGCCCTTACCTCGATTGGTGTCTACTATGGTGCTGCCAGCATCAAACCCTTGTCGGTTTAACTCGTTCACCAGTTTAGTGGCTCTCAACTGATAACCCGTCGTTGAAAACAAACCAACCTGCACCACCCAACCAACATCTACCGAGCTTGAGGGCTTGGTGGGCTCTGCCGGCGAACTGGACTTTGATACTGATTTTGATGCTGGTTTTGCATTCGATGAGGAATTTGCCGATGTGCTTTCGCGTGGCCCTGTCGATGCTGGAGTATTCGCCGCTACCGAGCCCGAACTAGCTACGGACGGAGTCGATTTCTTGTCTTGCGCCGGTACCGTGGTGGGCGTGGCACTGACCGATGTTTCTGGCTGTTCTTGTTTAGGCTGAGGCGTAGCCGGTTTACTGGCTTGTTGTGCCTGCTTGCTTGACTCTTGCGAGTCTGTTTGTTCGGATCGATTCGCTTTTTGCTGATCTGCTTTTTGCTGATCTAAAGGAGTAATTTTAGAGATATAGACGGTTTCTTCTGGTTCATCTTCAAACCCCGTATCAGGGATAAGCGGATTGGGATCGGAATTATCTGGTACCCGAAGTGGCGCCGACTCGGTGCCCGCTTGTGCATCTTGGGTTGAATCCGAACCACTGGGCGGCCCTAGCATCCACGGCAACACCAGCACGCCAAAGAAAATTAACACTGCGGCACCGGTAATACGATGTTTTAAATTAAAGTCCGCCGTGGACTCAGCATTGATTTGATCAACGTTTGCCATTTACTTAACTTGCCATTACCTAATTTGCCATTTTATAAAAAGGCCCAAAAAGAACCAGAGACAACAACGCATCGTACAAGGTTAAGAAGCCTTGCCGCGATGGGCAATTATATCACCAACAATATGGAAGGAACCAAAAACCACCAAACAGTCATTGATTGTTAACTGAGCCATTGCCACGTCATAGGCTGCCTCCACTTTTTCGAAGCACTGACTTGACGCATTGCTTGGCAGCAACGCGTCGATCTGAGCAGCCGAGGCACCACGTTCATTGTGAATGCTCGCAAGAAACCAGGTGTCAACAAGTCTAAACATATGAGCCAAGCTGGCGTGTATATCTTTATCCCCTAACATTCCGCAGACCGCATAACAAGTGCCTGAATGTTGTTGAATCTTAGACTCAACAAAATCAGCGAGCCGCTCTAATGAGGCTTGATTGTGCGATACATCAACGATAACCAAGGGCGACTCTTGCACAATCTGGCATCGCCCCGGCAGGCGCGCGGCCCCTAAACCAACCGCCAAATCAGTTGCGCTTACGGCGTGACGTTGTTGCAAACATTCAATCGCCATTAATGCACCGGCGGCATTGTCGATTTGATGCCCGCTTTGATCAAACGGCAAGGGTAAATCTCGATAATTGGTATTTTCGGTGAACCAATGCCACGTATCGGTTTGACCACCCTCTTGCACCTGAAATTCTTGATTGCGCTGCCAAACATGCGCTCCGATCTCTTTGGCTCTGGGTAGTAATGTTTCGGGAGGTTCAGCACTGGCAACAACCAAGGGCCGCTTAGGCCGGGCAATACCGATTTTCTCGAGGGCAATATCATTGACATCTTCGCCCAACCAAGCGGTGTGGTCTTTAGAGATGTTGGTCACGACTGCAACGTCGGCGTCTAAAATATTTACCGCATCCAATCGCCCTCCCAGCCCTACTTCCATAATGAAAATATCTAACTCAGCTTGCACAAACAAATCGATTGCGATTAGGGTTCCGAATTCAAAAAAAGTAAGGCCTATCTCGCCACGCACAGATTCGATACGCTCAAACGAAGCCAGCAATTTCGAATCGACAACAGCTTGGCGATTTATCTCATAGCGTTCATTAAAACGAACCAAATGCGGCGAAGTGTATTTACCCACAGAGTAACCCGCACCACTGTAAATACTGGCCAACATCTCTGCCGTGCTGCCTTTGCCATTGGTACCGGCTATCGTAATCACGGTCGACGAAACGCCTTCGGGATACAGCAATTGATAAACTTGCCGCACGCGTTCAAGACTCAGATCTATGGAACGCGCGTGCAGCGTTTGGATGTAGTCAATCCATTCTGGCAAACTTTTCATTTTTTGTTGATCTGTATGCACAATAAACCCGCTCAACCGAGATGCTTAATGTTCTCAAGAGCGGTTGCCAACAATCCCAGGTTTTTACGCCCCGGCGCATTCTCCAAACCACTGTTTAGATCAACTGCCCAAGGGCTGAATACCTTGATCGACTGAGCGACATTCTCTGCATTTAAGCCGCCCGCCAAAATTAAAGGTTTTGGGCTTGATTTTGGCCACACCGACACGTCGAGCCGATGGCCAGTGCCACCATAAAGACCGTTTACATAAGGGTCGACCAACAGGGCTTTGGCATCAGCAAAGCAGTGAGACAAACGCTGTGATTCCTCTGCGGTCTTAGGGCGAATCGCTTTAATAAAAGGCTTGCTGAGTGCAGCACCAACCGCATTGCTTTCATCGCCATGCAGTTGAACATAGTCTAGCCCTATCTGTTCAACCAAATTATCAATATGAGATGCACTTGCGTTAACCACCACGCCGACCAGTTTGACTGAATCAGGCACGACGTCTCGAATCGCTTGAGCAGCGGCCACGTCTATCACGCGAGGGCTGTTGGCATGCAAGATCATGCCAATCGCATCGACACCCAAATCACACGCAGCTTTCGCCTCGTTAGCTCGAGTCATACCGCACACTTTTACATAAACTTTAGACATTCTTTTTTGCTAGCCAGCTAAGCAGTAAGTCCGAAACCTTACCCAACACCTTACCCAACACCTTACCTAAAACCCGTAACTAAAACCTCGCCCTAATACTCTAGGCCCAATACTGTACCTGTCGGAGTTGGCTCGGCAGCGCAAACTCCGATGGATAGTCAACACCCACTAAATATAAACCATTTGCAGGCGCGGTAACGCCCGCTTTTGTGCGATCTCTTAAAGCCAAAACCTCGCCGAGCCATGCCGCAGGATACTTGCCACTGCCGACCGCAATTAAACAGCCCGCGATGTTACGGACCATGTGCTGAAGAAAAGCATTGGCCTTGATGTCAAACCAAATCCAATCACCTTGATGAGATAGTTTGAACTGGCTCACGGTTCTGACTGGCGAATGCGCCTGACAGCCAGCCGCGCGAAAGGAAGTAAAATCGTGTTCGCCTAAGAGCGATTGCCCCGCTACTTGCATCGCTTCCACATCTAAGTCGTAATAAACGTGGGTAAGTTGTTGCCGCAAAATGGCAGAGTTGACTCGATTATTGAAAATAACGTAACGATATTGACGCGCTTGAGCTGAGAACCTCGCGTGAAAATCATCGCTCACGGGCACCAACCACTGCACCCTAACGTCTTTGGGAAGAAAGCGGTTACAACCGCGCAACCATGCAGTTATGTCACGCTCGGCATCGCTGATAAAATGCACGACTTGGTGAGTCGCATGCACTTTCGCATCGGTGCGACCCGCGGTAATCAATTGGATGTCTTCGTTCGCAACCTTGCTAAGCGCCGCTTCAAGCGTTTGTTGCACTGTGCGCACATCGTGTTTTTGCGCTTGCCAACCATTGAATTGCGACCCATCGTATTCTACACAAGCGGCATAGCGCATAACGGTTTCCGACTTATCCAAGGTTTGTTTCGAGTGATTACAAGAAGAGCCCGAAGGTATCCCCACGGGCTCTTTTACTTAAAACGAGCTGAGCTGCGCTAGGTGACGCGTCTAACTAATCGATTTAAGCAATTCTTTTGCTTCGTCCATAACATCACTGTCATTTGAATCATTAGCCACTAACTCATTCAAGATTCGGCGAGCTCCGTCTTCGTCGCCCAAGTCGACAAAAACCTTGGCTAGCTCATACTGCGTTCTGGCTTCGTCGTAACCAGAATCAATTTCTAGATCACTCACCTCTTGAACTTCGCGCAGGTCGCGTTCGCCATCATCGTCGTCAAAGCTAATCTCTTCATCTAATGGGGCGGCGCTAAAATCAAGCACCTCTTCATTATCGAGATCAATTTCAATGACACTGCTTTCTTCTTCGCTCACTAGTTGAACAACATTGTCCACATCAACCGTTAAGTCTTTTGGTGCATCATCGACACCAAGGTTCAGGGCATCAATCTCGACTTCATCTAACTCACTGATTTCACTGCCGCCGTCATCAAAGTTAATCAACTCAATGGGGTCTGCTTCATCGCCACTTTCAGATGAATTGATGGCATCAACGGCATCCTCAAGGGTAGAGTTTGAGAGCTCTAATGGCGCATCGTCTTCCGGGCTTTCGTCAGCGATGTCTTCAACTGAAGCGGCCTCAGAGCTATCTTCCTCAGGAGTCGTCAAAACTTCTGAGATATCATCGCCTTCGACTGAGATTTCTGAGTTCATATCGACGGCGTTGACTAATTCTACGCCAGAGGTTGAAAACAACGGGTTGGCTGGAGATAGCTCTTGCCCCATTTGAACAATTTCTTGCCAGGGCTCAGCGCCAATTTCACCGCCGGAATAAAGCTCTTCTGCTACGCGTTCGAAACCTTCTACATTTCGATTCTTGTGGTACAGACCCAGCAACTTTTGTTTGATATCGAGGCGATCTGGTTGGCTGGCTATGCCATCAAGCAGCACCTCTTCGGCCTGTTCGTCTCGACCGTAGGCAATGTATACGTCAGCCTCAGCAACCGGATCAACTTCGTCAGCTTGAACGACGGCATCAGAATCGCTGTAGACTGTCAAAAAGGAGGTTTCTTTATCTGGATTCTCGGCAACACTCTCAACGCTAGCGCTCTGCGTAGCCGACAACGATGCCGCGTCGCTGGAATGCTGCGTCGTGTCCTGAGTCTGCGAGTTACTTTCTATAGAAAGCATGCTGATCTCAAACTCTTCGTCTGCACGTCGCCGACGAATAAAAAATAAGGCGAT
Source organism: uncultured Arenicella sp. (assembly GCA_937922925.1). Taxonomy (GTDB): domain Bacteria; phylum Pseudomonadota; class Gammaproteobacteria; order Arenicellales; family Arenicellaceae; genus Arenicella. The sequence continues at coordinate 23,900 of CALAKU010000002.1, forward strand.
GAACGCCAACAACAAAGCACCCACACCGGCTATGATTTTGCCGACACCACTGGAGGTGACGGATTCGATCAGACCTGCAAAAAAGCCAGTTGGCTCGGGCGCTGATGATTGAGTCGACGCAGTCGTACTAGGGGCTGCGGCTGGCGCAACCTCGGTGTCGCTCAAATCGCTTTCGACTGAATCGCCTGCGTCGCTGCCGCCGTCAAGCGCAGCTAAAAGGTCGTCGTCTTCTAAAGCTTCACCTTCGGCTAGCGATTCTGACGAATCGTCGAGAAACTCCTCTATCGAGCCATCACCCTCTTCGCCGGCTTGGTCTGTATCGCCCACAACGTCAGACAGCAAAGAATCCAATTCATCTTCTTGCGAATCAACGCCAATGTTATCTAGTGCGGAGTCTTCTGCGAACGCTAACTCATCGGTGTTTTGCTGAGCTAAGGTGGCCTCAACTTGAGCTAAACCGCTGTTCTCCACCCCCAACTCTAGCAGCCGATTCATATCAGCCAATTGGCCTTCTAATATCGAGATTCTTTCCGACAATTCTTGGTTTTCAAGCTCACTGGACGCTAGCGAGGTCTCGAGCTGAGTGATTTCGCTGCGCAATGCTAATACTTCGCCTTCTCGATTACCGCCTTGATCGGCGTTAACCAAATTGCTTTGCTCTGACGAGGAGCCTACTTGGAAGCTGTCGCTCGTGGTTGACGAGCCAGAGCTGTCGCTGTCTTGGTCATCGAAGCTGGAGCCAAAATTGTAGTTATCATCACTGACGCTAACCGCTGAATCCGACCCGCTGTTTAGTAGAGATGGGTCCCATGCCGACAACTGATCTCGGAAAAATCCACGAGCCTCAACAATGTCTACTGCCCGAATCGCATCAAGATCGCCGACTCTAAGCACCGAACCAGCTATTAAACCATTGATATTATTGTCAATAAATGATTCTGAGTTCTCTTCGAACAACACCTTCATGATTTGGTAGATGCTCAAGTCAGGGAATTGTTTTTGTAATTCTTGCGCAATCAAACTCAAAGATTCGCCGCGCACTACTGGGCCATATTGAGCATCCGTCGCGCTTTGCTGCGCAGCCGATGAATCAATGCTTAAGTCTTCTGAGAACTGCGATTCTCCCAGATCGTCGCTAGCGGTATCACCAACTTGCTCATCGTCAACAATATCGGAAACTTGACCCTCACTTTGCGGCTCGAATGGCTGGTCGTCGCTAACATAACGTTCATCAGTGCCGACAAATTTTGGCTCTGAGACAGCTTGTGGTGCCTCGGCCGCGTAAACTGGCGGGTCAATAAGCGCCGTATACTCGCGCAAAAAACTGCCGCCCGACCACTCGACACGAATCAAAAAATGGATGAACGGCTCTTTGATGATGACATCGTTGCTGGTGACTCGCAGTAAGGGCTGAGGCCCAAGTTGATCAACAACAACCCCGATGTCGGCCAAATAGGCTGGGTAATCTATTCCCAAACTCTCAAAATCTGAGCGCGGGGCGATCACTGCCGTTAAGGTGTCTAAATCATCGCCGGGGCTGACATTGAGCGTGATTGCGCCGTTTAAGGGCTGATCTAAATTTGATTTAATTTCGAGCGAGCCCAAACCTAAAGCGAAACTGGCGGAGCTAAACAGCGTGCTCAGCACAAACGTGGCACTAAGGATTGCCGCATTAAAAAATCCACTTGATCTCGTTCCGCCCACGCTCATTTCCCCCAATCTTGGGAGCGAGGCTTGGGGCTGATTGTTCAATAGATCGCACTGTATCGCTTCACCATTTCTCGAAAAACAGTGCTGGCGAGCTAAGCTAAGCTGACGCAATGACCTAGGTAGGTATGCCATATAAACTCCAGATTTTTGAGACTATCGTAAACCCCAATTGGCTCGGTCGTGAATGCAGAAATGTAAGCCCCCAACCCTGAATGGCTTTTCTACCTGCAAAACGAAGACCTAGCGAGGCTTACCGAATCGTGTTCAAAGATTTTTTTTAATAGTTTTAGGTAGTTAGAAAATTATTGTAACAACTTACATCAGTTTTAAGCAAATGACTTGTCCAATAAAAAGCAATAATCTCTTGACACTCTGTCTAGCGAATCAGGCGTCTTAATCTTTATTTTGTGAGCTAGAGATAGTCTTTTACTAAACATTCAGCGATTTGCACGCTATTGGTTGCCGCGCCTTTGCGGACATTGTCCGCTACAACCCACAGATTAATGCCATTGGCATGGCTTATATCTTCGCGAATTCGTCCAACGTAAACAGGATCTTGCCCTGCGGAATCGGTGACCGCGGTGGGATAACCGCCGTCTTCGTGCTCATCAATTACGGTAACGCCCGGTGCTTTTTCCAGCAAAGCACGCACTTCTTCGGCGGATATCTTAGACCGCGTCTCGATATGACACGCCTCGGAATGCCCATAGAAAACGGGTATCCGAACACAAGTGGGGTTTACCTCTATTGACTCATCCCCCATTATTTTCTTTGTTTCCCACACCATTTTCATTTCTTCTTTGGTGTAGCCATTGTCCATAAATTTATCGATTTGTGGCAAGGCGTTAAAGGCGATTTGCTTGGGGTAGACCTCAGCTTTTGCAGGCTGGCCGTTTAATAAGCTTGCTGTTTGCCCAGCCAGCTCTTCAATCGCGGGCTTACCCGTGCCTGATACGGCTTGATAAGTGGCCACATTAATTCGACTGATTCCGACCGCATCTTGAATTGGCTTGAGCGCCACCAACATTTGAATGGTTGAACAGTTTGGATTCGCAATGATATTCGTGGCCTTATAGTCGGCGATAGCGTGGGCATTCACTTCCGGCACAACTAATGGTTTGTCGTCGTCGTAGCGAAAGTGCGAGGTGTTGTCTACCACAACACAACCCGCTGCCGCGGCGATGGGCGCGTAGTGCGCGGAAATAGAACCGCCAGCCGAAAAAAGGCCAATATCGGCTTGGCTGAAATCGAAATCGGCCAAATTTTGAACCCGAATATTGCGCCCTTTAAACGGAATGCTTGCGCCCGCCGAACGTTCGCTGGCCAACAAAAAGAGTTGATCAACTGGGAAATCGCGTTCCGCCAGCACTTCGACCAGCGTCTCACCAACGGCCCCAGTGGCACCGACGATCGCAATATTAAAAAGACGCTTACTTGAATCCGTCATAACAATTAAATTTAAATGTAATTTCTTAGCAAAGCTGACAAGGCGTTTGACACCTTTGCGGTTAATCGATAACTTAGTTTCTAATGAGGGTTTTAGCCTCGATTGATGTTTCCAAAAGAGTTTGACAAGCAATGCTTGGCAAACAAGTTAGAATACCGCGATAAACGAGAACACTATTAGCTTATCGGTTTGATATAAAACGGCTGAACATAACTGAAAGTCGCTGAAAATCGAGAGTTTAAGCACAGCTGGGCGATGTTAGCACTGCTTAGTAATCAGACAAAGGTCATGAGTAAGCAATTTGTAAAAAAAAGGGCTAATTCCATTAAATCGAGAGAGAGCTTCTTGGGTTTTTGGCATTTGGTCGCCACTTGCTTGGGCGATGGCCGCTTACGTATTCTGAAAAACGCGGAAGCCTTAGAGCAATTACTCGCACCGAATAGCGATCATCGTGATTTTTTGCGCGACATCATCATTACCTCGTACTTCGAATGCGACTGCTGCAGCCTGGACGATTCTGTTGATGTAAACACCATTCTTGATGTGCTTGGCGAGGCGGCCTATGAACTGCAAGCCCGCAACGCCGACGATCTTTTGGACATCGAACTACTTGAAGAAATTGCCTATCACATTCAGCAACACTTTCCCCACAAGATTAAGCTCCCAGAGTCTGTTCTACCGAGTAAGCACGACAAAGCGAGTGCAAAAAAACGCCATGCTGCAGTCTACTCTTTAAACGACAGACGAATTCGACAAGCAAACGCCAAACTCTGAATCAGGCTGGCTAAAAGAACTGATAGGGATAAAGCGTTATTTGAAACACGGACTTCCAGAACGTATAAAACGAACTAGTTCAACAACTCGAGTAGCTCGGCTTCGCTCATAGTCGAAATACCAAGTTGCTCGGCTTTGAGCGCTTTGCTACCAGCATCGCGCCCAACAATCACAACATCGGTATTCTTCGACACCGACCCAGTCACTTTGGCACCCAGGCTCTGTAAGCGTTTTTTAGCCTCAGCACGAGCCATCGTGTCTAAACCGCCGGTAATGACGACGGTTTTCCCTAACCATGGCGACTCTTGATCGACCGCTACGACCTCGACATCGTCGTAATGCACGCCTCGATCAAACAGTTGTTTAACCACCTTTTGATTACTCTGGTCTGCGAAAAACTGCTCTATCGATTCGGCCACTACTGGGCCAATGTCTGGTAGGGTCTCGAGATGTTCTTTATCGGCTTGCATCAACTTGTCGAGTTTGCCATAGCTGTTGGCTAATTGCTCGGCAGTCGTTTCACCGACTTGTGGAATGCCCAGGGCGTACAATAACCTAGCCAGCTCAGTCTCCTTGCTTTGCTCAATGCTGTCGATTAAATTTTGCGCTGATTTTTCTGCAAAACCCTCTAAATCAAGAACTTGCTCAAAATTGAGGGCGTACAAATCGGCCACCGTCGAGATCAGTTCTTGGTGCACTAAGGCGTCCACAATTTTGTCTCCTAAACCATCAATATCCATGGCTTTACGAGAGACAAAGTGTTTAATGCCTTGGCGCAGTTGAGCCCCGCAAATCAAACCACCAGAGCATCGCGCAATAATACCTTCCCCGCTTACTAAAACGTCTGAACCACATTCGGGGCAATGGCTAGGAAATTCGTAGACCAGGCTCTTAGGTAAGCGCTTTTCGAGATTTACTGCCACAATTTGAGGAATCACATCGCCTGCACGCCGCACAATCACGGTATCGCCAACGCGAATATCCAATCGTTGTATTTCGGCTTGGTTGTGCAAGGTAACGTTAGAGACGGTTACGCCGCCAACAAACACTGGCTCTAACCTGGCAACGGGGGTTATCGCGCCCGTACGCCCGACTTGCACGTTGATTTCGTTTACCGTGGTGCTTTTTTCTTGGGCGGGAAATTTATGCGCCAATGCCCATCTTGGTGCTTTGGCGATAAAGCCTGCATCGGCTTGCCAATCTAATCGATTAAGCTTGTAGACGATTCCATCAATCTCGTAGTCAAGGTGCTCTCGCTTGTTCGCCAAACCTCGGTAATAATCAAGGCAGCCCTCAGAGCCCTTTACCAGCTTGTATAACGGGCATACAGGGAACCCAAGCGCTTTGAAATTGAGCAATAGTTGCTCCTGAGTTTGCGCATAATCTGGGTCGCTGATCGCACCTAATGCGTAGACGAAAATAGCTAATGGCCGCTTCGCTGTGATACGGCTATCTAATTGACGCAAGCTTCCAGCGGCCGCATTTCTTGGATTGACAAAGCCCTTTTTGCCTTGCGCTATATGCGCCTCATTCAGGGCTTTAAAACCGGCATGCGGCATGAAAATTTCACCACGAACCTCTAATTGGCTCGGTGCTGAACTGGCTAAGGCGAGCGGCACAGTCGAAATGGTTCGCACATTGTGGGTAATGTCTTCGCCTGTTTTGCCGTCACCACGCGTCGCTGCATACACCAGCCGACCGTTCTCATACATCAAAGATACGGCTAGACCATCTAATTTGGGTTCAGCGATATAGTCAAATTCGACGGCCGAGTCTTGATCGAGCTGGCGATGCAAACGTTGGTCAAACTCAACAATGTCTTCGTCACTAAAGCCATTGCTAAGCGACAGCATAGGCACCTGATGCCGTATTTGTTTGAATTCATCCAACGGAGCCGAGCCAACCCGTTGGCTTGGTGAGTCTGGAGATACTAAGTCAGGATTTTGCGCTTCGAGTTCGATCAATTGTTGCATCAATTGATCGTATTCGTAATCGCTGATCGTCGGCTGATCTTTGGTGTAGTACGCGTGGTTATGAGCCTGAATTTGCTCGCGCAGCTGCTGGTATAAACGAAGCGAGGCGTTTTTTGCGTCGGACATTCTGTTGGCAATCAAACGGTCAATTAAAACAACTTTTTTGCGACTGCATCGCCGGGGCTCAAACCATCTTGTTGCATGCTAAATGCAATATCCGAAACTTGCTGCATTAACACGGAATATGAGCGTTGGGACATCACTCGACCATTACGATCGACCACTTTGCCGTCTAACCAAGTTGCTAGATCATTGGCGTCTTTGACCATCTCTTGAAATACTTTTTCTGGGTCTTGCGTTCCCGGAACATTCATATAGACCACCAAATCGTGAACCGGAGTACTCGACCCGCCTGAGACACCAAATTGACCACCGCCATCCGTGCAAGCCAAACGATACAAGACAGACAGATTGTGCTTCTGCCCTTGAGTTTTCATAAAGATGCCATTCTTGTCGCTGGACATCATTAAGTCGCGAGCACAGCTTTCGATGTCGGCCATACGAAATCCGGCTCGCGCCTTCGGCACAACATTCAGTACCGCCATCGAATCATAACGCCTGCCAATTTGGTCCAAGGTGTTGGCTTGCGCGAGGGCTTCGTCAAGGTCAATCGAGAACTCAAACGGCGCGTCGTAAAAGTTGGTGAACGCCAACACCATTTGCTGAAAGTCATGTATTTCTTTTTGGGTCATGCAGCCTTCACGATCAGCCAACTGAATCGACACACCTAACTCTAAGAATCGCGCAGACGGCAACTCAAACTCGATGTCTCGCCACATATCGGTTAGCTCATTGAGCCCGAAGATATGTACTTTGCGATGAAACTTATAATCGTGCTCACGAAATAAACCCAGTAATTCTTGTTGCTCGATAGGCGATGGATTTTTGATTCGGGCAACCAACTCGGTAATCAAATCAGACGAGTTTTGGTCAAATTGAGGCTGCGTCTCTTTTGGTGCTTCTTTATGTGCTTCTTGCGCGACGTCAACTGGTTCTATCGTTGGTTCAATCGGCTCATCTTTGGCTTCATTGTCAATAGCCCCGTCAGATGCCAATGAGCTATTGGCATCTCTGCCTTTACGAGCTTTTTTAGTGTTTGCCTTAGCTGTCTTGCTCGCCCCCTTACTGCTTTGCTTGTCAGTGCCTGCGCTAAGCTTACTCGCCTCAACTCCTTTTACCGCTTTCTGGCCTGGGTCTTGCTCCGAGGCATCGCTGTCTGAATCTGCCGGTTGCGCATCTTCGCTCAAGCTTGGGGGGTTGAGTTCACCACGTGATGAGCGCGATGGCTTTGGCCACACCAAGCCCTTCTTCTGCGCATAAGAGAACAAGGCAATACCGGCAAAAAGAACTAGGCCGATCAAGAAAAAAACCAAGTGTAATTGGTTCACTAACGCTCTCCTAGAGGGCAGCCATCGCTGTCGCTTCGGCTACATCAACGGCGACCAAACGCGACACGCCGGGTTCAGCCATTGTGACCCCCACAAGAATGTCAGCCACTTCCATGGTGATCTTATTATGGGTAATGAACAATAGCTGAGTCTTCTCGCCCAGTTGCTGTAAAACGCCCGCATAACGTTCCACATTGGCATCGTCCATTGGAGCATCCACCTCGTCGAGTACACAAAATGGTGCCGGGTTCAGCTCAAAGAAAGCAAACAACAAGGACACCGCCGTAAGCGCTTTCTCGCCGCCAGATAACAAGGCGATCGTACTATTGCGCTTACCCGGTGGGCGGGCCATGACCCCGACTCCGGTATCGAGCAAGTCGTTACCGGTTAGCTCAAGGTAAGCGCTGCCGCCGCCAAATAGCTTTGGAAAAAACTGCTTAAAGCCTTCGTTCAAACTGTCAAAGGTTTCTTTAAAACGAGTGCGTGTTTCTTTATCGATTTTGTTGATTGCCGATTCCAGGGTTGCCATAGCCTCAGTCAAATCAGCATGTTGCTTATCAAGATAGACTTTACGCTCTTCGCACTCTTCGTATTCTTCAATGGCAACTAAATTGACCGCGCCAATACGCTCGAGTTTCTGCGCTATGTTCACCAGATGCTGTTCAATCTCATCAACCTTGGCATCTTCTGGCAAGTCTTGCTGGGCTTTGAGCATGTCTTCTTCGCCCAAATTTAACTCTTCAGAAATGGTATCTCTACGAACCAATAACTCTTGACGCCCCATTCGCACAGACTCTAGATTATCGCGAATGCCTTTGGACTGTCGGTCAAAGCCTAGCCTTTGTTGATCGGCATTTTGCATTTGATTTTCAAAGTCTGCCAAATCATTACGTGCCTTTGATAATTCTTTTTCAACTCCCAAGCGATTTTCCAACAAGCCCTGTAATTGCTCACGTAACCCAGCAGTTGGGTCTTCATCGGTTTCAATAATCGCGGCGAGTTCGGCGCGACGCACGGTTTGCTTCTCTAATTGCTGGCTCAACCGAGCGATACTTTCTGTTAATGCCACCAAACTGCTTTGATTGCGCTCTAATTCGATTTGTTTTGCCTGGCGCTCGTCTCTGGCTTGCCGTTCGCTCGCGCGCGCATCCTCAAGCGTGGAAACTAATCCGTCTTTCTGCTGACTGAGTTGGTCACGCCGAGCACCAAAGTTGGTGGCCAGCTCACGCGCATCTTCCATCCGTTTTTGCGCGGTATCGACTTCTTCGCGGGCCTTTGCAAGTTGATCATTCAGCTCTTGTTGCTCGATCAATAGTTGATCTCGCTGTGCCAACAACTCAGCACTTCGTGCTTCCATACCACTCAATTGATTGTGCAGATCAGTGCGTTTGTGCGATTGATTACGAAAGTCGTTGCGCGCCTGTTCGCGTTGTCGATCGCGCTCTGCGATTTGGCTTTGCAAGGATTCGATTTGAGCTTGAATCTTTTGCAAATCGTGGCCTGCCAAATCGACTTTGCCACTCAAACTGTCGATCTGTGCTTCACGTTGCAATACGCCGCCTTCGGTTTGGTCACTGCCAAACGAAGCCCAGTTAGTGCCAATCCAGCATCCTTCACGTGTAACGATTGATTCGTGAGCGGACAAACGATGGCGGTGCTCTAGCGCTTCGGCGACGGTATCTAAGGCATAAACGCCGTGAAACCAACCATCTATGTTGATGTCTTTGGCACTGACTTTATCGGCCAAACTCTCCATCGCCTGAGCACCTTGGCTTACTGGCGCAGAGCTTTGATCAACCAGCCATACGCGCCCATCTTTGAAATCGGACAACTCATTGGCATAGCGTTCAAGCTTTTCTACGGAGATCGCATTAAGTTGCCCACTTAGGACGGTATCGACTGCCAGTTCCCAACCGCGTTTCACTGACAATTGCGAGGCCAAACGTTGATTGTCTTTGATGCCACGCATCTGCAACCATTCGTTAACTGCCGTATTGTCCTCGCCGAGCGCCGCCGCTTGCAAAGCTTGCAAAGACTTTAATTGCGCCGAGTCGTCTTGGAGTTTGTGTCGCACCAAACTGTGCCGTTCGCGACACTCCTCTTGTTCTTTTCTTAGGGACGTAAGACTGCTGTCATGCTCGATCAAACTGGCTTCGAGTTCGGAACAGGTTTTATCGATGTCGTCGACCGATGTTTTAAGATCTTGAATCTCTTTTACATCGATTTTTTGATCGATGTCATGCAGCGTACCAGCGACTTGCTCCAGTCTCTGGCTAAAGTGCTGAATTTGCCGCTCATGTTGTTCTTTTCGTTCAGACTGAACCTCACGTTCTTTTTCAGGGTCGGCGGCGTCTCGGTTGAGCTGTTCCCATTCTTGTTGCCACTGATCGTATTCAAGGCTGGCTTCTTTAAACCGCGCATTCGCGGCTTCATAGCTGCTGGCCAATTGTTCGACCAGTGGGGCCAAGGTGATTTTAGCGGCTTCGGATTCGGTCAAGCGAATTTGATCCAGCTCTAAATGCTGGCTTGCCTCACGTTCCGCTTCTTCCAATCGATCAAACTCTTCACGTTGTTGCTGACGCGTCACTCGTGCGTGTTCTATGGATTGCTCAAGGGCGGCGATTTCGCCCCCTACCGCATAGTAATTTGCTTGAACCTTATTCAGAATTTCGCTTAGCTCATTCTGATCTTGACGCATGATTTCAATGCGAGATTCAACATCGCGTTGCTCCGACATTCGAGATTCAAACTCAGTCTGCAAGCGCTCTAGCTCGACGTCTTTGTCTTTAACCTGCGCGTGCAAAGCAGACCACCGCAAGGTTTTGAGCTGGCCATCAAGCTCACGCTGCTCCTGCTTAAACGTTTTATAGCGCTCGGCTTCATTGGCTTGACGCTTTAAGCGCCGCAACTGACTCTCTAACTCACCAACAATGTCTTCGACCCGACTCAAGTTGTCACGCGTATGGCGAATACGATTCTCGGTCTCGCGGCGACGCTCTTTGTACTTCGATATGCCAGCGGCCTCTTCGATTAAAACTCGCAGATCTTCAGGTTTGGATTCAACAATTTTGCCAACCATGCCTTGCTCAATGATCGAATAAGAGCGAGGCCCCAAACCGGTACCAAGGAAAATATCTTGAATATCTTTACGCCGGCAGCGGTTTTTATTGATGAAATATTTTGACCCACCCTCGCGCACCAATTCTCTCTTGATCGAGATCTCAGCAAACTTGGCATACGAGCCTGGCGCGGTGCCATCGCTGTTGTCGAAAACTAGCTCAACATACGCGCGATTCACCGGTTTGCGAACCGCGGAACCATTGAAAATGACATCCTCCATGCTGTCGCCACGCAGAGTCTTGGCCGACGATTCGCCCATGACCCAGCGAATGGCGTCAATCACATTAGACTTACCGCAGCCGTTCGGGCCGACGATGCCAATTAGATTATTTGGGACAGCGACCTTAGTCGTGTCAACGAACGACTTAAAGCCGGATAATTTGATGTGTTTTAAGCGCATTAATGGCCCATAACCATTCGAGGTCCGGCATTTTCGCCGTAGTGTTTAAAGCTACCTTAGCCTGCGTGAACCGCCAACCACCATGACCAAGCAGTAATCTCACTTGAGTCTCAGCCGATGATTGTTTTTATCTCGCGCAAATGCAGCCTTTTTCAGTTTAATGTGTAAGATTAGTTTAAAATCGCGGTGGTGAAAACCATTGATTCAGGCATTCGCCCAAATTTCTACTTTTAACCCTAAAACGACCCAAATAAAGCAACCATGGATCGACCAAATCAACCTTCAAAAGACCTCGTGACGTTCCCCAATCCGGCTCCTGAACGAGACTATACAATCCGCATAACCGTGCCAGAGTTTACCTGCCTATGCCCATTGACCGGTCAGCCAGATTTCGCTGATTTTGTGATCGAATATGTGCCTGAGGCAAAAAATGTCGAACTCAAAGCCCTGAAAATGTATTTTTGGTCTTTTCGCGAGGAAGGCGGTTTCCATGAAAAGTTAACTAATGAAATATTGGCGAAACTGGTAGAGGCTACCGAGCCGCGCTTTATGCGGCTAACCGCCAACTGGAATGTTCGTGGCGGCATATACACAACGGTGGTTGCTGAACACCAAGCCGAGGGTTGGCAAGCTCGCAATCCAGTTGTCTTGCCCTAGCTAAGCAATAGGCGCTTTTATCAAGCCAATGTCTTTAACTTACGCACAACGACAGCAGTTTAAAATCGATGGCTATTTAGTTTTGCCAGGGCTTTTAAGTAGGTCTGAAAGCCAAGCATTGCGTGAACTCAGTGAGAAACACTTACGTGAGCGCATCCCACCGTTTGAGCTGGAAACCAATGTTAAGTATCCCGGAGCACCGGCGAGTCAAGACAGTGACGGAGGCCAGACGATTCGGCGGATTCAAAATGCCGTAAATCGCGCGCCTTTGTTTTCAGATTACGCGAATCATCCCACCGTCACCGGCAGCATCAAGCAAATATTGGATTCACAAAGCCTGTGGCTCAATCCGAATCATCATAATTGCGTGATGACCAAGCAGCCGCAGTTCAGCTCTGAAACACTGTGGCATCGCGATACGCGCTATTGGAATTTTTCCGACAAATATTTGGTGAACGCTTGGTATGCCTTGGGCCAGGAGCAAATTGCCAATGGAGCAATGAAAATTTTACCGGGCTCGCATCGTTGGGAGGTCAGAGATCAAGCCTTGGATTCGGATCAATTTTTGAAACTAGAACACCCTGATAATACTTATCGATTGCGCACTGCGCGAACCGTCGAATTAGATCAGGGCGATGTCTTGCTGTTTAGTGCGCATTGTTTTCATGCCGCCGGTCGAAACACGACCGATGAGGCCAAATTTTCTATGGTCTTTACCTATCATGGTGACCACACAAAACCATTGCCCGGCACAGTTTCTGCGCGAGCCGACGAGATCAAGTTAGGCCAGCGTAAGTAGACATTAAATAGCAACCAAAAACCGTAGCCTAATTCGACAAGAGACCGATTCGTCTTTAATCGGCTTTTCGACGATCTTTGAACGCCGCCGCAAGAGTGCTTTGGTCCATATATTCCAGCTCGCCGCCCACCGGCACTCCTCGTGCCAATCGGCTTACACTCACTTCGTATTCGCCTAATAATTGCTGTGTGTAATCGGCTGTGGCCTCGCCCTCAGGCGTTATATTCGTCGCAATGACGACTTCACGTATTTCGTTAGTTTGCACTAAGTGCGCGAGGCGCTTGAAGGCTAGCTTTTCTGGGCCAACTCCTTCTAGTGGTGACAGTCGGCCCATCAATACAAAGTAGAGCCCTTGATGTGCGCCAACTTGCTCTAAGGCCTGCAAATCTGCTGGCGTTTCGACCACGCACAATAGGCCAGAGTCGCGTTTCGAAGAGCTGCAAATTGAACAAAGCGGTGTTTCGCTAAAATTATTGCATCGCTGACAAGTAATGACTCGATCAAGTGCATTATTAAGCGCATCCGCAATAGCGCGCGCGCCTTGTCGATCTCGCTCCATTAAATGGAAAGCCATGCGCTGCGCGTTTTTTGGGCCCACGCCCGGCAAGACTCGCAACGATTCCTTGAGTGCATCAATGGCACTTAAGCCCAAGGAAGCGACCGCAGAATTTGGCTTTGAGGATGAACTGGTCACAATAACTTAAAACGGCATTTTCATACCGGGAATATTTAAACCGCCAGCGAGACCAGACATTTTTTCTTGTTGGGCTTTTTCGGCTTTGCGCACCGCATCGTTCATGGCGGCGGCAATTAGGTCTTCAAGAATCTCTTTATCGTCTACATCACCTAAAAGCTCAGGGTCGATGCTCACACTTTTAACATCGTGACGGCAGGTCATGGTCAATCGCACCATTCCGCCGCCTGACTCACCTTGCACCTCAATGTTTGCCAATTCCGCCTGCGCCTTCTGCATGTTTTCCTGCATGGCCTGCGCTTGCTTCATTATGTTTCCTAGTCCACCTTTCATAACCTATTCCTCACAATGTCTGAGACTCGCCCTACTCTGCCATTCGCATTAGTGACGGGCTTTCAATATTACTTATTACGTTTGTTGATTTCGCATTGTCGTATAGACAAAGAGTCAGCTTTTTACTTTCAAGACACATTATACCCAAGGCTTGAGCGAATAATGTCGCCGGCTGCGTGTTGAAGTGAGCCACCTTAACCCGGCTTTATCGAATTTTCGTTCAAGGTTGCACCGAACTCAGAGATGATTGCTTTGACACCTGGATCGTTTTGTAAACTTTGTTTGGTCTGTTCGAACTGTTCATGCCCAAGGCGCTGTAAGCACTCGGTAGGGGTTTCCTTATCCGATTCTTCAAACTCGAGCTCAATTTTAATGGCTCGCCGTAGCTGTTCACCAACGGCTTTTTCAACCTGCTCTAAGCGCTCTGGCTTGTAGAGATACTTTAGGCTCGGCAACAAAGCCAATTCAATTGTATGTTCCCCAAGCCTCTCGCAGGCGCAATTCATCGCCAGCTCTCGAATAAAACCTTGAATCCCAGTTTGTTCAATTAACTCGCCCCACTCATTATTTCCTGCCAAAGTAATCGCGACCGAACTGGGTTGATCCTGCTGCTTAGCTTCGTTTGCAGGGCTAGCATTAGAATCATCAATCTTTGGAACCGGCGGGTTTTGTGTATGCGCATAATTCGGCGGCGCGCTTACCGCAGAAGAAGGCGCTTGCGGCGCAGCCGGTGTTGCCGAATTTGTTGATGCCTGTGTTGGCGTCGAAGCGACAGCCACGTCTGATGCAGCCTCAACACTCTTAGACGCACTCGAGGCGCTTTCAGGTTGAGACAAAACGGTTGGAGATTCCGTTGAAGCTAAGGTGGACTGGCTGCTGGTTGAGGCTAAGGTAAGCTGGCTACTGGAAGAAACTGAGGCCGAAGCCGAGGCTTCAGATTGGCTCTCAACTTGGTTTGATCCAAGCGATGGCCCATTACTCAGTTCAAATGCCAACATTCGCAGCATGGCCATCTCAAAACCAACTCGCAGGCTAGGAGCCAAATCGATATCGCGCTTTGAATGCAGGCCAATTTGATAGAACAATTGTAATTGCTCTGGAGAAAGCGATTCGGCTATTTGTTTCAGCCAAGGCGTCGGCGCATCACTGTTGCCAAACGCCGTTGGGGCAACGTGCAAAATTGATATTTGGTGTAATTGCATCAACACCTCATCCAATGCACTCGCAAAGTCAACAGCGTGATCCGCCATATCGGCTACCACGTTTAGCACAATATCGGCATCGCGCTCTAAGAGCGCGCTGATAATGGCTTGAGTATGTTCGCTTTTAATGGTGCCCAACATAGACTCAATTGCCGCCGTTTTAACACCATCGCTGCCTTGAGCAATGGCTTGATCAAGCAGGCTTAGACCATCGCGCATACTGCCGTCGGCAGCCTTCGCTAATAGCCCAAGAGCGGCTTGCTCAAATTGAATCTCTTCGGCCACCAAAATCTTATGCAATTGGTTTTCAATTTGCTCAGGGCGCATTGCTCGCAGATTAAATTGCAAACAACGAGACAGCACCGTAACTGGCATCTTTTGCGGATCAGTCGTGGCGAACAAGAACTTGACGTGTTCGGGCGGTTCTTCGAGTGTTTTAAGCAGCGCATTAAAACTATGACCTGACAACATGTGCACTTCGTCGATCAGGTAAATTTTGTAGTTGCCTGAGGTTGGAGCGTAATGAACGTTCTCGAGGAGTTCTCTGGTGTCTTCGACTTTGGTGCGCGACGCCGCATCGACTTCAATTAGATCAACAAAACGTCCCTCATCAATAGATTGACAGGTTCCGCACTGCTGGCAAGGCTCGGCACTGGTACCTTGCTCGCAATTTAACGACTTAGCAAAAATTCGTGCCAGCGTGGTTTTGCCAACACCACGCGTGCCAGTAAACAAAAATGCATGATGCACTCGACCACTATCCAACGCATTGGACAAGGCCTGCACAACATGGGTTTGACCAACAACCTCAGCAAAACGTTTGGGCCGCCATTTACGCGCTAAAGCAAGATATGCCATCGAAAAAGGAAGAATAATAAATTCAATAGAAACTATAGCAGGAAGCCAAAAGATTAAAAGCATTCATCAAGGCCTAAAACCAAATCCAATGGTAAAAGCCGCCGTTCTTAGTGCTGAATCTAGCCACGACAAGGCAAAAAGAATAAGCAACTTAGCGCCGATCAGAACCACAAACGCTAATATTCGACAGGAAAAATTCCAAAAAAATGAAACCAGCCCTGAGCTCGAGTCGCCGAAGCGACTAATGTTGCGAAGCGGAATTTGAACGAATACAGCCCTGAGCACGGATCGCCGAGGCGGCTAATGTTGCTAAGCAACATTTGAACGAATACAGCCCCGAGCGCGGATCGCCAAGACGACTAATGTGGCGAAGCGGGATTTGAACGAATACAGCTCTCTGCGCGGATAGCCGAGGTGACCAATGTTGCGGAGCGAAATTTGAACGAATACAGCCCTGAGCGCGGATCGCCAAGGCGATCAATTTCGCAAAGCGAAATTTGAACGAACAAAAAGTGACGACTAACCCGATCACGGCACCCGAATCAACTGCTGCGGCTGCTCCCTTCCGGGCCTGACCGGGTTCACAATTTATCGCCACCGTGGAGACTAGCCGTCACCGACGCGCAGTATACCCAAAGGCGTTTGGTGACTCTAGTTTCTTTGACTGTTTTGTGGGTTCTTTTGTCGAGCTAACGCCGCGTTAAATTTTACTAAGGCTATCTATAAATTAAAAAAATCGTCTATTATTGACGGCCATCATCCCGTACAAAAAGAAGCCTTATCAATGCGCCGCGAGCAAACCATACTTCAGGTTAGTGATCTTGCTGATCAATTGCGGCGCTTAGTTGAAGCAAGCTATCCAGAAGTGTGGATTGAAGGCGAGCTTTCTTCGCTGTCAACGCCGGCATCGGGCCACCTGTATTTCACTCTCAAAGATGAGAAAGCTCAGTTGCGATGCGCTATGTTCAAGGGTCGCGCGGGCATTAGCAAATATCGGCCTCAGGCTGGCGATCTTGTTCGAGTTAGGGCCAAATTGTCGGTCTACAGCGCAAGAGGCGATCTGCAGTGCATCGTACAACACATCGAAGAAGCGGGCGAAGGCTTACTTCAACGTCGCTTTGAGGAGCTTAAAGCCAAACTAGCTAAGGAAGGGCTATTTGCTAATGACACGAAACTAGCCATCCCGTCTTTTCCAAAGCATATTGGCGTGATTACCTCGCCAAGCGGGGCCGCGGTGCGCGATATTTTGTCTACGCTGGCGCGCCGCTGCCCGGGTATCCCAGTGACCATCTACCCAGCCGTTGTGCAAGGCGACAGTGGCGCAGCGTCAATACTCAAAGCCTTGCGACAAGCGATAAGCCATGCTCAGGCTGATGTGTTGATCTTAAGCCGTGGAGGAGGATCACTCGAAGACCTTTGGTGTTTTAACCACGAAGACGTAGCGCGTGCGATCTACTCTTGCCCTATTCCGCTTATCAGTGGTGTGGGCCATGAAGTCGACGTTACCATCTCTGATTTAGTCGCTGATTTGCGGGCGCCAACTCCGACTGCCGCGGCGGAGCTATTAAGCCCCGATCAAGACTTGCTCAACGAGCAACTGCAAACCTTGGCATTGCGTCTGCAAAGAGGCTTCGAGCGCAAAGCGCAACAATCGGCGCAGAGTACCGATTATCTGGCGCGACGCCTGGTGCATCCGAAACGGGGGCTGGCTCTGCAGCAAAAACAGGTAACGCAAATAAGCCAGCGACTTCGAAGATCAATCAAGCAAAGGCAAGTGCAATACGCCGCCGAGAAACACGCGCTGGCCCAGCGATTGCAGCAAAGCAATCCTCGCCGATTATTAAGTCAACGGTTCTTAGAGCTTAACCAAGCTCGAGCCCTACTTCTAAAAGAGCAAAAGAACCTACTGTCGTTTAAGCAACAGCTATTGAGCAATCAAGGCGGTATATTGCATTCGGTAAGCCCTTTGGCGACCTTGGGCCGGGGTTACGCGATTGCGCGGGATGAGAATCAGAAAATCAGCCGCGATGCGGATCAACATCAAGTCGGCGATCAGGTTTCAGTGCAGTTAGCGAAAGGCAAATTGGTATGCGACGTGATTGAAACGCATTCGGGCGACTAATGAAACAGATCGCTCTAACTACGATGCCCTTATCTATTCGAGTTTTTTCTGCTCAACTTGTGTTGATTCAACTTGTTTGTCGCCTCTCTATTGCGTTATTACTTGTTATTTTTTTATCAAGTTTGGGCATCAGGCAAGTCATTTCGGCTGAATACAATTACCCCGGCGGCTTTATCGAATTACAAATCCCTAAGATCAACCAAGAGATACCCGAAGTAAAGTTTGGGCTACGCGACCCCGTTTTGATTGAAGAGAGTAATCATTGGCGAATCTTGGTTGGTTTAGACCTTGCCTTGTTACCCGGTGAATACGTTGTTTACTTTAAGCACGGCGGGCCAGATACCAGCGGCGAGTATTTGGGCCTTACCGTGCGCCAACAAATTTTTCCCTTCACTGAAATTAGCGTGAACGATGAAAATACAACATCACTGATCGATCACTACGTCAGCCTGCCGTTGAATAGCCTGGATTTTAGTAATACTCAACAACCGAGTTTGCCTATGCGAGCGCCGCTGGCTGGTGACTGGTCTGACCACTTTGGTCATCGCTGGCTGGTTAAGGGCCAAACCGAGATTGTGACCAATAACGCCATCAGTGTTTGGGCACCTCAGTATGCATCGGTATTAGCGCCCCAGAATGCCATTATCTCTAACATTGAAATGGATGAGGATGCCTTAGCAACCGTGGTTTTAGATCATGGCCGCGGGCTTTATAGCATTCTGCGAGGGCTCACGGATTTAACCGTCGATATTGGTAATGGGGTTGTGGGCGGAGCGGTCTTAGGAAGACTACCCTCACTGAATACCGACACAGCGCAAGGCAAGTTAGTGTGGCAAACGCTTTTGAACGGCGTTTTTGTTGACCCAAGTTTGTTGATAGGTACTAATGAGTTAGACAATGACATTCCATAAGACATTTCTTTCGAAGTATTTTTCGACGCGATTTCAAATGACCAAACTTCGATTAGCTGTCGCTGCTTTGCTCTGCACATTAATTATTGCGGTCGCAAACGTGAGCGTTCTTGCACAACCCTACACTCCATCGGCAGTCACCGACGTCGGAATTCGATTCTCGCAAACTGTCGTTGATGACCATACCATCAGTTACGCCTATTCCGGCAATATCGAAAAGCCCGGCCTTGTGTTCCTTCATGGCACCCCCGGAGGCTGGGGCGCATTTGAGATTTATCTAGAAAACCATCGCCTGCAAAATGATTTCTTTATGGTCTCGATTGATCGACTTGGATGGGGAGCATCGCCCTTGCCTTTAAAACAAGTCGACGGCAACTTTGCATTACAAGCCAAAACCATTAACGCGGTATTGAAATCTTATCCTAATAAAAAATGGATCATAGTTGGCCATTCATTAGGTGCCTCTATTGCACCTCAGGTTGCTCTTGAGAATCCGCAAGGGATTAGCGATTTACTGCTATTGGCGGGTTCGCTAAAGCCGTCTTTAGGCGGCCCGCGATGGTACAACCGAGCGGCCAGCACTTGGTTAGTTGCCAAGCTGATCGGCGAAACCATGCGCCGTTCCAATCGAGAGATAATGGCCTTGCGAAAGCAACTCAAAGCCATGGACGCGCAAATTAAGGCGAGCACGTTGTCGACTCATGTCACCGTGATGCAGGGTCGCAAAGACAAACTCGTTTCGCCCAAAAACCCAGCTTACGTTGAGAAAGAATGGGCGAATCATTTTGCAAGTGTTGAGATAATTGAGCTGGAAAATGAAGGCCACTTTTTGCCATGGCGGCAAACGCCATTGGTAGTGCAAACCCTCTATCGGCTAGCTAATAAACAGGTTCGCTTGGCTGAGAAAAACTAGGCTGGTTCTCTAAGCTACTTCTCGCGCCTCTCTAAGCTACTTCTCGCGCCTGGATTTTCTACCTTTACGCTCGGGCGGCTTGCGTCTCGCACCGGCTGGCGGCGCATACGGGTTCTCTGACTTTTTAAAACTGATTCGAACCTTAGTTCCAACCATATCGAAAGCGCGTTCAAAGGTATTCGACAAATAGCGGCAATAGGTTTGCGGCAATTTATCGAGTTGGTTGCCATGGATGATAATGTGCGGCGGATTCATCCCTCCTTGATGAGCAAATTTCAGCTTGATGCGATGATTGCCTACCATCGGTGGGTTACGTCGCTCTTCAGCGTCTTTTAATATTCGATTGATCCGCCCAGTTCCCATGTCGGTCATCGCGCTGTCATAGAGTTTATCGACCAGTGGCATAATGCCTTTGATATTCTTTCCGAACTTGGCGGAAATAAATTCGATTGGCAGATTGCCCATGTGGCCAAATTTCCGGTCGATCTGAGCACGCACTTGATCGCGATCATAGCCACTCATCCCATCCCATTTGTTGACCAATATCATCAGCGATCGGCCACTATCGAAAACCAAATTAATGAGCCGATTGTCTTGATCGACAATGCCATCACGAGCGTCGATAACAACCGCGACGACTTGTGCCAACTCAACCGCGCGCAGCGTCTTCATTACGGAAAAACGTTCTACGCGATCGTCGATGCGTGATTTCTTGCGCATCCCGGCGGTATCAATGAGAACATATTCTTTCTTATTGAATTCAAATGGCACAAAAATACTGTCGCGGGTCGTACCCGGCATATCAAACACGACGACGCGCTCTTCGCCAACCAGTGAATTCACGAGCGTTGATTTACCAACATTAGGCCGCCCGACAATGGCCAATTTCGCAACGCCCGGTTTGATTTGGTACTGAGGCTTAACTTCTTCAACAGAGATTTGAGCTACCGACAGAATTTGATCCATCAGAGCTTGTACGCCATCGCCATTTTTGCCAGAAATGATCTTTGGATCGCCTAATCCTAATTGATAAAAGTCGGCAGCGACCATGGCTTTATCAAGGCCTTCGGCTTTATTGACGGCTAAAAACACCTCTATGTTTTTATTGAGTCGAAGTTGTTTAGCAATTTCAAAATCCGAGGCAACGGCGCCATCTCGGCCATCGACAATAAACACAACGGCATCGCTGTCTTGCAAGGCATGATCGACTTGCTCCTTCATCAACAGATGAATTTCTTCTTGATCCGATTCGATACCCCCGGTATCGACAATCCAATACGGGCTGCGGCCAATACGCCCTACACCCACCATTCGATCGCGCGTAACACCGGGGCGATCGTCAACAATGGCATCGCGACTGCGGGTTAAGCGGTTATAGAGTGTGGACTTACCAACATTGGGCCGCCCAACAATCGAAATGATGGGTTTGGGATCGGCTTCCACTGGAAGCGCATCTTGGGCATCGTGAGTTGAATCTGCTGAAGACATAAGACTAGAATAAATGGCCCAAAAAAAGGATTGTGCGAAAACTTCTGTTTAGCAGCTATTCATTGAACAGCCTTCGGTTTACCAATGATTGGCAAGATCACTAAAGACCAAACGACGAGAGACGCTATTCAACCGCGTTCTCAGGACTTTGCCGATAAAAACTAATTAGCCTTCGCGGCGTTCAATGCTGATAGATTGGAGTGCTCCGTCGCTGTCGAGAAGAAACACCTTATCGTCTTCAACAATGGGCTCGCCCACAATACTTCGAGCTCCAAAGCTGTGTTTACCAAGAAACTGGCCATTCTTTTTATCAATCACATACAGATTGCCGTCGCCTTCACCAACTAGGACAAAGCCGCCAAGTGAGATGGGCGCGCTAATCGAAAACAGACGAAGGCCCTCTTGTGACCAGGATTTCTCGCCGGTGGCTCGCTCTATTTGATGGACGACCCCATCACGATCAGAGATATACAAAAAGGCGGCGTCGGCCGATAAGGCATGATAGGAAGACACGTCAACACTCCACGCTATTCGTTGATTACGAATATCGAGCGCGTGCGTGACTTCCTGATAAGAACTTAGGTAAATCTGATCGCCGACCAGCAAAGGGTTTGTGTCAATGTCGGCAAGGCGATCTATTTCATTGGTGCCGCGCGGAAACGCAATGGGGAAGTCCCATAAATTTCGTCCATTCTTGGCTTCTAAAGCCACCAGATAGCCGTCAGAGAAACCAGCAAACACGATACCCTGGGTTAATAGCGGGCGAGATTCACCGCGAATGGTTAACCGCGGCAATTGGCGACTAATCGTCCAGAGGCGCTCACCGTCAAACGAAGAAAGGCCATACACTTTGCCGTCGCCAGAGCGGGCAACTACCACATCACCTTCGGTCACCGGGCTGGCCAATATTTCGCTGTCTAACTTGGACTTCCAAGCCACGCTGCCATCTTGTTGGCGCAAAGCATAAACAATGCCTTGATCTGTCCCGAACAAGACCAAACCACCGCCAACGCCAACGCCTGCCGTGATGGTTTCTTTTTTGAGCCTAATTGACCATTCACGCTTGCCAGTTTGTGAATTTATGCGATAGATGCGGCCATTGCTTGATGCGGCATAGATTGCGTCGCCAAGCTGAGCCGGCGACATAATAGCTTGGCCGGGGCGAATGCTCTCCCCCAGATCGACTCTCCAGTTGCGCTTAAAGCGAGTGCTCGTTTCAATTTTGGGCTTTTTCGCTTTCTCGACTTCACCAAAAAAGTCTGTCTTCTTGCTACCACCACCGCAGGCGCTAAGCAATAGACTCAACACTACAAGAATAGGAACACTTCGCTTCATGACTTGGCCTTTTATCTTTATCTGATCGAGATTACTGATCGTTTGTTTCGGCTTCGGCGCTGGCTTCGTCGGTAGCACTTGCGCTTGCCGCTTCGTCAACGGCCTCGTTTTGCTCGACAGCCGCCGCTGTTTCTGAAGCGACTTCTGACGGTTCGATTGAGAGTTCTTTTGAAAGTTCTTTCGAAGACTCTTCGCTTACTGGCAATCGATCTAACTTGATCGTTAGCACTCTTGCATACGAGGCTTGCGATTGCGTGAGTTTATCAATGGCAGTTTGCAGCTCTTGGCGCGCTAGCTCATTGTCTCCGCGCTCAATGGCGACTTCGGCCCTTATTTCTGCATAGTGTGATTCGAAGCTCAGCTGTGGTTCCACACTGGCCAACTGCGCGGCCGTATCCAAATCACCTTGGCTGAGTTTAATCTTGGCTAAACGAATCCTAGCAGTGTGCTTTAGCCCGCTTTCTGGGGCATTATCTATCACCCATTGCAATTGCTCCGACGCGCCATCCAAATCGGTAACCGCCAATTGACGCGCTTTGATTAAAGAAGCCTTGGCGGCATAAGATGTGCCTGCGTAGCTCTCTTTGAGCTTATTCAGCTGTGCGTCAAAATCAGATAGCTCAGAATCGCCGTACTCTTCTAAAACTTGTTCATACAAGGCCGATGCTTGTTGAGCATTGCTTTCCTGGCTTGCTTTGTATTGTTCCCAACCAAAGATCCCACCTAAACCCAACAGAATACCAATAATAAGGGCCGGCCCATTATCCTTGAGCCACTTGCGGGCGCGCTCATCCTGCTCTTCTTGCGTTAAAAAAATATCGTCAGCCATTTGCTCTTATCTCTTTTGGTCTTGATCGGTTGGTCGTGCTTATCTGCGGCTGTTATTTCAGCCAGCTCTCTCTAGGCCCGGATTATAGCGTTTTCAGCAGATTAGTCACCACGTCAACGACTTGATTGTAGGCGATACTTTGTTGTTCTTGAGTCGACTCTGCGGCCTGTTTTCGCAGTATTTTTAGCCCGACGGTCTCAGCTTGAGCTTCGTCGTCGCCAACAATAAGCGCCACACTTGCCCCTGATTTATCTGCGCGCTTAAACTGGTTCTTGATACTGCCCTCACCCATATGGCACAGCACTCGACATCCAGCATTCACTAATTGTGCCTGGAGTGTCAACGCAATTTCACGACCGGGCGAGCCCAGCGAGACGAGGAAAACGTCTGGTGCTTGAGGCTCGCTAAGCGCATTATCCGATTGCTCTTGCAGCATTTGAATGAGCCTTTCCAAGCCCATCCCAAAGCCAAAGGCAGGCGTTGCTTGCCCGCCTAATTGAGCGACCATGCCATCATAGCGCCCACCGCCACAAACCGTGGATTGAGCGCCAAATTCAGTATTAATCCACTCGAAAACAGTATCGTTATAGTAATCAAGCCCACGTACTAGCTGCGGGCTGATCGTGAATTCTAGGCCCAACGCCGTTAAGTAGGCTTGTAAACGCTCAAAGCGGCTTTGCGACTGCGGATTTAGATAATCTAAGATGCTAGGCGCGCCTTCGAGTATCGACTGCGTTGTTGGATTTTTACTGTCCAGAATACGCAGCGGGTTCGAGTTAAGGCGACGTTGACTGTCCTCATCTAAAGACGATTGATGCTGGCTTAGATAATCTACCAAGGCCTGACGGAAGGCCGCGCGGCTGGCTTGATCGCCTAAACTATTAATATGCAGCTGCGTGTTTTTAAGCCCCAATCGTTCAAACAAAGCCTGCGTCATTGACAGCACCTCGGCTTCGATGTCGGGTTCTTGCCAACCATAGCATTCAACCCCGATTTGGTGAAATTGCCGGTAGCGACCTTTTTGTGGCCGCTCGTAGCGGAACATCGGCCCGACATACCATAGGCGTTGCTGCTGGTTATAAAATAAGCCGTTTTGTATACCCGCTCTGACAGTGCTCGCCGTGCCCTCTGGGCGCAGCGTCAAACTGTCGTTATTACGGTCAGCAAAGGTGTACATCTCTTTGGAGACGATATCAGTGTCTTCACCGATTGATCTTGCGAATAAAGACGTACTCTCGACAATCGGCGTACGAATTTGGCGATACGAAAACTGCGCGAACAACTCTTGGCATAGTTGTTCTACTTGCTGCCAAAGGCCAGTTTGATCAGGCAGAACATCGTTCATGCCTTTTACGGCTTTGATAATTGAAGTTTTACTGGCCATTCGTTAAGCGAGATTAGCTGATGACTGGGTAGCGTTTTAAACTAAAAGACCGTCTAACTCAAACGATTGAGCTATTGACGCGGGATAGAGAATCGCGCGAACACCCCTTCTCGATAAGGCTCCAAGTCAAATTCTTGGCCATCAACCTTGGCATTCACTGCGCTGACATTGCCTAAAAATACGCTCATGGGTAATGCTGAGTTCAAATTCAAGATCTCACCACTGGTATAGCTTTTATAAGCCAATCGCTGACCTTCTTCGTCGCGTATATCGACCCAACAGGTATCGGTAAACTGCAATTCGATTTCGTAGCCAGCAACACCAGCGCTTGGCTCCTGCCCAGCGACGTCATCTGTCGAGTCACTGCCAGAGTCTTGCTCAAGTATCTCGCCACTGTCGCCAACATCACCTTCCACAGGAGTAGTCGATACTGTCTCATCAGCCGCGCCTACAGTGGTTGCCCCTAGGCGCGACTCGGCAATTGGCACGGTGGGGTTCGCGCGAGTTTCATTTTTTGCCTCTTGCGCTTGATTCGAATTAGAATCAAACGGCAGGCCTCCCTGCGAATTTATCACCGCAAACGCAATCGCCGCGCCGACCAACACTAAAAACGCGAGCAAGCGGCCTGGTGTGACAAATCGGGTTTCGCTGTGTTCTTGAACTTCCAGGCCTCGCGGCATTTCATCCAAACTTGAGCCTTTCTGCCAATTTGGATTGAGATAATGTTCTAGTACCTCGTCGGGGTTGAGGCCCAGTAACTTTGCATACGAGCGTATGTAGCCTCGCACATACGTGGGCTCAGGCAAGCCCTCGTTTTGATCTAACTCGATGGTTCGAATTTGGCTAACCGACAAATTGAGCTGCTCAGCAATTTCTTCGACCGTGCGCTTTTGATCTTTGCGCGCCGACGCAAGCATCTTGCCGCTGCCAACTTTTGCCTCAATTTTTTCGTCCGTTAATGTCTGCGTTTCTTCCAAAATAATGTCTCACACAACCCATAAAACCCGTTGATAAAAACTCATAACAGCTCGGCAAAAATGGGAGATTTTAATTGCTTAATTACAGCAAAAAGCCACTTAAGATCGACTTTTAGCCCGTAGCTCGTTTGCTTGCCGGCTGCCTGGGAAAGCGGTCAAAATCTGCTTACGATACTGCGCAGCTTGATCATTCGCCTTCAAACTTGATTCTATTTTATAAGCAAGCATCAAAGCGCCAGGTTGCGGATCGGTAATCGCTAAATATCGCTCGATAAATGCTCGTGCCGATAAAAGTTGCTGCGATTTATATTTAAGCTCAGCGAGACTAAATAAGGCTGGGCGCAATCGTGAATCAATCTGCAACGCTTTGGTTAGGTAAGCTTCAGCGCGCTCGGGATTTGACGGCGCAATACACTGACCAGCCCGCGCATAGCTCAATTTTGCTTGCGCAAACAAAGGATTTGAAGCAGCGATATCAAAGTACTCTACCGATTTACTTAGCTTACCTGTTTGGCATAAAAAGGTACCAAAATCGTGAGCAGCCGCCGAATTATTTCTATCTGAATCCACCGCCTTACTGAAATGCGTTTCGGCGATATCGTATTGCTCGAGCCGCATCATCAATAATGCCATTACATAATTGCTATCTGAGTGCGATGGACTAATGTCCAGCGCTCGATCAAGTTCAGTTTTAGCGGTCGCTAGTTGGTTTTGTTGCATGTAACCGCGAGCCAGCTGGGTATGAACCATTGCTTTTTCATCAGCACTTGCGCTTGCAATACCGGGGGCTCTTCTGTCCGAAGGCCCCTCAGTGATGGTTGTGCACGCGTTTGTCCCTGCCAACAAAAAGGTGGCGAATAGTATTCTGACTGGGCGAATAAACGAAAACTTGAGCTTGTGCATATAAGCTATTGTATTTTCTCAGCCTGCTTTTGTCTAAATCTTTCGGCACGCCGAGTGCGATCCATTACATCTCCGGCGAGTTGACCACAAGCTGCTTCTATGTCGTCACCGCGGGTTTTACGAACCGTCACGATGACCCCGGCATCTTGCAAGATGTCTTTAAATCGATTTATCCGCGAATTTGAAGAGCGTTTATAGTCGATGCCCTCAAAAGGGTTAAATGGGATTAAGTTAACCTTGCTGGGCACGGTTTGCATCAGCGACGCCAATTGATGCGCGTGCTCAAGATCATCATTAATGCCTTCCAACATTACGTATTCAAACGTCACCTTGGCTCGATTAGAGCTCGCCACATAACGTCGGCAAGCAGACAGCAATTCATCGATTGGGTATTTACGATTTAAGGGCACCAACTCATTGCGAAGCTCGTCATTCGGCGCATGTAAAGACACCGCCAAACTTACGTGACAGGCTTCTAGCAAGGCATCGATTTGCGGAACCACTCCAGCGGTACTGAGAGTAATTCGCCGCCGGGACAATCCAAAACCGCAGTCGTCTTGCATGATATTCATGGCGGCGACGACGTTATCAAAGTTCATTAATGGTTCGCCCATACCCATCATGACAACATTACTGACAATACGATCGTCGGTCTGATACTGCTGAGCCAAAAGGGTTTTAGCGAGCCAAACTTGTCCGACGATTTCAGCGGTGTTGAGGTTACGGTTATAGCCTTGTTTACCGGTGGCGCAAAAGGAGCAATTGAGTGTGCATCCAACTTGCGAAGACACACACAAGGTTCCTCTGGACTCTTCGGGTATAAACACCATTTCAATGGCACTTTTACCGGGCACGCTTAATAACCATTTGCGTGTACCGTCTTCGGACAACTCATCAGACAAGATGCTGGGCACAGTGATTTCAGCACTGCTCGCTAATGCGGCTCGCAATGACTTTGAGATGTTCGTCATTTGCTCAAAGTCATTGACGCCGACTTGATGGATCCACTTCATGACCTGTGTCGCGCGAAACGATTTCTCCCCCATCTCGGCAAAAAACGCTTCCATTGCAGGCCGATCTAGGCCCAGCAAGTTCGTTTTTTCGGAGCTGGCGAGTTGAATATTCACAGGTCAGATAGTGAGTTAGCTTACTTCAAAGGGCTCGTAAGGGCTTAACGTGTGCGTGGGCATACGCCGTCAGCACCGAAGAAAAATTCAATTTCTTGGGCCGCGGTGTCTGCGCCATCAGAGCCATGGCAGGCATTTTCGTCGATGCTCGAGGCAAAATCAGCTCGGATGGTTCCAGCTGCGGCTTCGGCAGGATTCGTTGCACCCATGATATCACGATGCGCGGCAATCGCATTCTCGCCTTCTAGGGCTTGAACAATTACTGGGCCAGAAGTCATAAATTCAATCAAGTCATTGTAAAATGGGCGTTCTTTATGAACGGCATAAAACTCGCCTGCTTGCTCAGCCGACAAATGCATCATGCGCGCGGCAACGATACTCAAACCGGCTTTTTCAAAGCGTGAGTAGATTTCACCGATAACATTTTTAGCAACAGCATCAGGTTTAATAATAGAAAGAGTACGTTCAACAGCCATTTTTGACTCCAAATCGGAAAGTAAAGGATTAAGTTAGAAGATTGCGGCACTTTCGCAGCACGTATAGCTTGGCGCAAGCATCGCTGATTCGGCGCGTATTCTAACCGCAGGCGCGAGCAATTACTAACTCAGATACGTAATAATTAAGCGGGTTCGGCAAGCAATTTATCGGCCTGAATGCCGCTGTACTTCACTTTAATCCAGCGGCCTTTTTTGACCTGCTTGCTAGGCACTAAAACCGCAAGATAATCTTCTGCACGGCATAAAGTATAGTTGCCCTCTTTGGCTGGGCGCTCTGGCAAGACAAACGCCTCATGCCCGAGCCGAGAAGCCAATAGAGCTCGCTTGATTGACTCGCCTGTTTTACGTAAGGCTGCGTTACGCTGTTTGCGTTCAGCGACCGGCACTTGTTTGTCAAGCGGAATCCTGGCTGCTGGAGTGCCGTCGCGTTCAGAATAAGAAAACGTATGCGGAAAAGCGATCTGCAAATCGCGAACCATGGCTTGTGTGTTGGCAAACTGTTCTGGTGTTTCCGTAGGGAAGCCCACCATCACATCGGCACTCATCACCAGTTTTGGCACTTTTGCGCGCAAAGCCATAATTCGCTCTCGAACTTGATCGGCACTATAGCGGCGCTTCATGCGCTTAAGAATCAAGGTGTCGCCGCTTTGCAGTGACAAATGAATATGCGGGCAAAGTCTCGGCTCTTGCGCGATTAAATCGATTAGTCGATCACTAATGTGGTGTGGATCAATCGAACTCAGGCGAATTCGAAAAGGATTGTCTGGCGCATGTTCAAGCGCCAAAAGCTCTGTGAGTAAGTCCACCAAATCAAAATGAGTATCTGCGACGCCTAAATCCTCGCCGTAGGAGCCTAAATCGACGCCACAAATCACTATCTCGGGGAAACCATTCAGCACCAAACGCTGAACTTGGCGTTTAATAAGGCTGGGCGCTAATGATCGGCTTGGTCCTCTGGCTACATGAATAATGCAAAACGTACAGCCTTGATTGCAACCTTGTTGGATTTGCACAAAAGCACGTGTTTGCGACTCATAGGTGGTCAAGAGCTGTTTTGGTAGGCTGACATGCTCGTCTAAATCGCCCACCATCACTTTAGGCAAGGCGCCCGCTTGTAAAGCCGGCATCAACTCATGCAAATCAAGCTTACGGTCATTGCCGAGCACCAAATCAACCCCGGGAATATTCGCACAGGCTTGAGCATCCATTTGCGCATAACAGCCAGTCACTACAACCAATGCATCGGGGTTGCGCTTAACCGCTTTGCGAACCTCTTGACGAGCTTGACGATCGGCTTCGCGGGTCACGGTACAAGTGTTTATTAAATAAAGATCAGCAAATTGGGTATTGGGCACCAAAACCCAATCGCGGGTCTGTAAGGTTTCGCCAATTAATTCACTTTCAAAGGTATTTACCTTGCAGCCAAGGGTCGTTATTCCGACTCGTTTTGCGCCTGGGCTAGCGATATTCGGCGCACCTTTGGCCTGTTGCTGGGCTTGAGTCGCCTTAGGCTTGCTCGCAATTTGTTCAATTTTAATTTCGACCGGCTGCATGGCTCTATTGTAAACGATGGAATGCGATATAAAAGCGATGCCCAGAAATAGAAAAAGCGGCAATTGCCGCTTTTTCTGGGGCTAACTAAAACTAGGAATTATTTGAAAACGTATCTCAAACCAGCGCTGAACGCTCGGTTATTTGAGATCGAATCCAATGTTTCAGAGTCGCTATCAAATACACGCCCTTCTAAAATCCATTGCAAGTTAGTTTTACCAATATCGCCACCAACGTGGGCAAACAGACTGGTTTCGCTGAAATCACTGTCGTCGATATCCCAGATACCAATGCCACCGCCAATGAAGGCGCGCTGACTCAAGCGATGCTCTAAGCCGACGTCCAGAGCAAAATTTTCTTCAGGAAAATCATTACCCACATTCACACCTTGACGGCTGTAAAAAGAAACTTGGCCGAAAATCGATGTTTTTGGTGAAATGTTTTTCAGTAGACCTGCACGCAAACCCAAAATACCAGATGAATCACGGAATTCTTGCTCCCATGCAAATTCAAAACGAGGTCGAGTTTCCGTTCCGGCGAAAGCACCAATAAACGGTATTAGAGCCAGTGGATTGGCTTTCTTCTCGGCAGGAGCTTCAACAACTGGTGCAGGTGCAACAACGGGCGCCGCAGCTTGCGGCTGACATTCCGCTGCATCACTGTCTGTGATGCCCACCAAAGACACGTTACAACATGCCAAAGGAATGGCGATTTCGTGAACTTCACAGCCGTTGCGAACCATTACTTGAAATGCAGGGAACGATTGCTTACCAGCCCATTCACGATACCGGTGGGCCAAATAACGGCCATTTTTCTGAGCGCCCGTCCACTGAAGCCGAGTCCCGATCGGATACGCTTGGCGGGTAAAGTCACCCGCAGCGACCGCCGCAATAAGCGCGTCGGCGCTGCCGTTCCAGCCGGCATCAGAGACAATTTGTCGAACAGCCGCTGGATTTTGAGCAAAGAATTCTTGTAGTTGATCAGCAGTTTGAATACCACCTGGGCATACTGACTGCGATGTGCCTAGTCGCGTTATCTTTTTATATTCTTGAGCGTGGACAGCTTGAATGCCACTAACACCAAGAACAGCAATAAGACAAATAGCTTTAATGAGTTTGATCGCCCGCACGATGGGTTCCCTCTGTTTAGTTTAATTAATGTGTTCTGACTTCTATTATCGACTGTCTGCGAGCTTAGGTCAGCATAAATCTCAGACAAACGGCCAAATAATATTATGTCCGTATTTTAGGCCGATAAATCGTGAGCGTGGCAAACTTATCAATAATTAACAAATTGGAAAGCTCGCTTTGAATTTGCCCGATTGGCTTTGTTTTGCGAGTTCAAATTGACTCTTCACAGCCTAAAAGCGTTGAGTCGCGATTAAAATCTCAAATTTACCTGCGACGAATTAGGTGGCTGGCGCTAGGCGCTCAGGGCAAAACTCTCGCCGCATCCACATTCGTCAGTCGCTTTCGGATTGGAGAACTTAAAGGTTTGGTTTAAGCCCTCTGAGACGTAGTCAATTTGAGTTCCCTCAAGAATTGGTAGGCTCTTTTGATCGACCACCACTTTCACGTCAAATTGTTCAAACACGTGGTCGTCTTGATTTATTTGCTGCGCAAAATCCAACACATAAGAATAGCCTGAGCATCCAGATTCTCTGGCGGCAAAACGCAATGCGAGTGCGTTATTTTTAGCCAACTGATTGGCGATTCGTGTTGCGGCAGATTCAGTAATCGTGATCATATCGGTAATGTTGGCGCTAATGTATTTATTTCAAGGCTTGGCTTAATTTTCGAGTTGAGCTTAGCTCGCTCTTTATGGCTCTTCTTTGTCAACCCTCGTCGTTTTGCGCTTGACCAGAACTCTCACCAAGCTGCAAACACTCAGTATTCACCGCTGGTGGCGTCAATTTTTTGACATCAATGCCAGCGGCAGACAAAGCCTTCAACAAGTCTCTATTATACCCGTCTAGTACTCTAATTTGTGCACAAAGCCCATTTATTGCCTGCGCGATCGGATCATCGTCATCAGGTTTGTGACCATAAGCGTCGAATTGGCCATTGGCGCGCTTGTAATCATCTGACCCGACCGCGTGAGCTGGCAAGCCGACCATCGTTGCGCCTGGCTCCACGTCTTTAACCACCACCGAGTTCGAACCAATTCGTGCATTGTCGCCAACCGACAAAGGCCCGAGCACTTTTGCTCCAGCGCCAATCACCACATTATTGCCTAAGGTCGGATGCCGCTTACCCTTTTGCCAGCTGGTTCCGCCTAAGGTTACGCCATGATACAGAGTGCAGTCTTCGCCGATCTCTGCCGTCTCGCCAATCACAATGCCCATTCCATGATCAATAAACAGCCGACGACCTAGTTTAGCTCCAGGATGAATTTCAATACCCGTAATCCAACGAGAGAAATGCGAGATAACACGCGCGAGCCATTTAAGTTGAATATTCCAACAGGCATGCGCCAAACGATGAAACAAGACCGCGTGAACCCCCGGGTAGGTCGTTAAAATTTCCAGAGTATGCCGTGCAGCTGGATCGCGGTCGTAGACGATACTAATGTCTTCTCGAATTTTGCTAAACATCTTTAATTTCTCAGTTGGCTTTGAATTGCGGTGAGGATGCCTCTGAGTATCTGGACCTCTTCGCCGGTCAATTCAGCTTTAGAGTATAGCCTTGTGAGTTTACGGAACAAAACAGTGGGCGACTCTGATTTAACAAAATCGAGTTCATACAAAACTTGTTGTAAATGCTGTAAATGCCCCTCTTTGGAAGCCTCATCAGCAGGGAGTTTGCGCTTTTGGGCGCCGGTGAGAGGCTTAGTGCCGAGTGGCTTAATATTATTGGCAAGCCTTTCTTCTTGGCCGCCCTCGCCTGCAGCTGACTCGCTCTCGGCGTCTAAATTGACTAGGGCTACGCGTAATTCGTAAGCCAAAATCTGCACCGCCGAGGCAAGATTTAACGACGAATACTCAGGATTTGCATCAATGCGTATCTGTCCATGACATCGCTCTAGCTCGGCGTTCGTTAAACCACTGCTTTCGCGACCAAAGACGATTGCGATTTGTGCTGAGTCGACGCCGTCAAACAGCGATAAATGTTGGCTCGCCCGCTCAGCGGCCTCACGCGGGCTACTCGTTGGCCAACTCACTTCTCGGTCTCTTACCGAGGTACCCAATACCAAGGTGCAGTCGGCAACCGCGTTGGCTAGGCTATCGACTACGTTTGCGTTGTTAAGCACGTCTTCACCACCCGCAGAGCGCTTTGTGGCTTCGTAGTGCGGAAACTTTTTGGGTTGAACGAGGCTCAATTGACTCAATCCCATTGTCTTCATCGCGCGCGCTACCGCACCGACATTACCTGGATGGCTTGGCTCAACCAAAACAATTTTAATCGCGGAAAGACTCATACAGCAGAATTTGGCTCCAGTTATGTAAGCATCAGCAGACGTTGGCGAGTGTAACCCAGTGCCATACAAAAAAATCGACATTCAGGCAGAGCAAGCTCATGCAGCCATATAATTTCTCTGCTATCGGAATAATTATTAAACGGCTTTTTACGCTAGAGCCTGCCTAGGCAAACAGAAATAAGGCCAAATCAAGAAACCACAAGAGCAAACACTCGGCAAACCTCGGCGCGTATCGACAAACGCATCACCCAATATAGTGGCCCTAAAAAGGGCCTAGAGTCAGTAAATTAGGGCTACTAAAAAGATAAGCGCAGGGCTACAATTCGCCCCGACTTTTTTGCACTTTGGTAATTCTGCATGAGCACCAACACTAGCTCCGGCGCTCTTAATGTCGCGACCGCCGCGGCACTTGAGGCTGGTAAACATATTAATCAGCAAATCGCCAAGCTCGACAGAATTGAAGTGCAATCTCGCCCTAATGACGAGCAGCGCAGTAATTGGGTAAGCAGTGTTGATACTCAGGCTGAACAATTGATCATCGAAGCACTGGATGCCGCGTACAAAGACTATCGAATTCATGCCCGCGAGGCTGGCGAGATCGTTAAAGGCGATGCTGGTGAGTACACCTGGCTGATCGAACCTTTAAACGGCACTCTCAATTTTATCCACGGCCATCCGCACTGTGCGGTGGGCCTCGCATTACAACAAAAAGGCGAGACCCTATTAGCGGTTGTTTACGACCCATTTCGCAACGAATTGTTCACTGCCCGAAATGGCGGTGGCGCCCAGTTAGATGGGCGGCGAATTCGAATCTCGGAAGTGTCTCGTTTGCGCGATGGTTTATTGTGCACTGCGCTGCCGAGGCGTGGCAGCAAAGCCACCAAACAATGGCTCAAAACCTACGCGGGGCTATTACCGCGAGCTCAGAGCATTCATCAAACCAGTGCCCCTCTTCTGGATTTGGCATTTTTGGCTTGTGGCCGCTATGACGCCTATTGGGGCTTTGGTCTAAATCATTGGGAATCGACGATTGGGTCTCTAATCGTGCGAGAAGCCGGTGGGCTTATTCATGAGAACGCCGGCAATATCAGCGCCGGTACGCCAAAAATTCAAGAAAAGCTGCGCTATTTCACTCAAAACCAGCTCGACTAATCATCAAGATGGCGCAGAATCACACGCCAATGATGCAGCAATATCTGCGCATCAAAGCCGACTACCCTGACATACTGGTGTTTTACCGGATGGGGGATTTTTACGAGCTGTTCTACGAGGACGCGCAACGCGCTGCGCACTTGCTCGATATTACGCTTACCGCTCGAGGCAAGTCAGGCGGTGCGCCCATTCCAATGGCCGGCGTGCCCTTTCATGCAGTTGATCAGTATCTGGCTAAACTGGTCAGACAAGGCGAATCAATTGCCATCGCTGAGCAAATTGGTGACCCCGCAACCAGCAAAGGCCCGGTTGACCGAAAGGTAGTACGCGTGGTCACGCCCGGTACCTTGGTTGAAGACAGCTTACTAAACGAGCGCCAAGACAATCTACTCGCGGCCGTCGTTCAGCAAGATCAGCATTATGCGATCGCCAGTTTAGAGTTGTCGCTGGGCCAATTCACGGCGCAACAATTAGATTCGTTAGAGCATCTTCAAGCCGAGCTTGAACGGTTAAAACCGGCGGAAATTTTAGTCGCTGAAAATCAGCTCTTAAGCACCCAACTGAACTTGCCAAGCGCGGCCAGCAGTGTGCCGCCGTGGTACTTTGATTTTGACGTGGCCCAAGAGTTGCTGTGTCGACAGTTCAATACCAAAACTCTGGTGGCCTTTGGATGCCAAGACTTTCCGTTAGCAGTCAGCGCGGCCGGAGCCTTGCTTCAATATACCAAGGACATGCAGTACCAATCGGTTCCGCACATAACCGATCTTCAGCTTAGCCAGAAAAGCGACTTTTTGATTATCGATGCGGCAAGTCGACAAAACCTTGAGATCGAGGTTAATCTTGGTGGAGGAAAGAATCACACCTTAGTCGCACTCATGGATCGTTGCGCTAATCCGATGGGCGCGCGATTACTGCGGCGCTGGCTGCATGGGCCAATTAGTAACCAAGAGCAATTGGGCCAACGCCAGATCGCGGTTGATGAATTTATTCACCGACTGCCACAAGACGACGTTCATCGGCACCTATCTTATTGCGGCGACGTAGAACGAGTATTGAGTCGCATCGCCTTGAATACGGCCCGACCACGAGACTTGGTTCGCTTGCGAAGCGCATTGCAAACGCTGCCGGCGTTACAAAATCTGCTAAGCGACGCGCAGTCTGAGCTGTTGCAAATGAACGCCAATCGGCTTGGCCCGTTTAACCAATTAGTGCAACTCCTAGAGCACGCCATTCTCGAAGAACCCGCTGCAGTAATACGAGAGGGCGGCGTGATTCGCCCCGAATTCGATGAAGAATTCGCACAACTTCATCGCTTAAGTAAAGACACCGGTGCATTTTTATTAGAACTCGAACAACGTGAGCGCGATACCTCAGGGATTGCCAATCTGCGCGTTAAATACAATCGAGTGCACGGGTTTTATATTGAGGTCAGTCGCGCACAAGCCGACGCTGTGCCTGAACATTATATTCGCCGACAAACGCTTAAAAACGCCGAACGCTATATCACAGAAGAATTAAAGGAATACGAAGATAAAGTTCTGAGCGCCCGAGAGAAGGCTTTAGCGAGTGAAAAAGCGCTGTATCAGCAAGTGATAGACACACTTCAGCCGCAGGTTCCGGCCATGCAAGCCATGGCTCAAGCTTTGGCGCAATTGGATGTATTGAGCAATTTTGCAGAACGAGCGCTTAGCCTAAATTTTTGCAAACCTACGCTGAGCAAAGATGCGCACATTCAAATCTCTGGCGGCCGCCATCCTGTTGTTGAAGCCAATCAAAGCACGCCGTTTATAGCTAATGATCTGCATTTTGATCAACACACCAAGATGCACGTTATCACTGGCCCTAACATGGGCGGCAAAAGCACTTACATGCGTCAATGTGCTTTGATCACACTGCTGGCATACACGGGGAGCTACGTGCCTGCCGATAGTGCCGTGATTGGCCCTGTGGATCGCATATTCACTCGCATCGGCGCCGCTGATGATTTGGCCGGCGGGCGTTCGACTTTTATGGTGGAAATGACCGAAATGGCCAACATTTTGCGCAATGCCGGCCCCAATAGTTTAGTGTTAGTCGACGAAATCGGTCGCGGAACAAGCACTTACGATGGCCTATCACTGGCGTGGGCCTGTGCTATTGATTTGGCGGAACGAGTACAAGCCTATAGCTTGTTTGCTACTCATTATTTCGAGATCACCGATTTAGCCGACGCCTATCCAACTGTCAGTAATGTTCATCTGGATGCCGTCGAACACGGTCAAGATATCGTGTTTATGTATCACCTAAAACAAGGCGCAGCAAATCAAAGTTACGGTATTCAAGTTGCTCGTTTAGCGGGCCTGCCTGACGCGGTATTAACCGCCGCCAGAAAAAAGCTCCGCGTACTTGAACAATCGGCGCTCTCTAATTCTACGCACTCAAACTCTACCCACTCAAATTCCGAACAACAAAGCCTGATTTTAGAAGAACCCGAACCGAGCTTTGAAGAGCATCCGCTGAGTCAAAAACTGGCTAACATCGATCCAGATGAACTAAACGCTAGACAAGCTCTTGAACTATTGTACGAGCTCAAAAAAGAAGTCGGCGATTAATCACAAAGCGGACTAAGTAGCTCGGCCAGTGATATCCGTCGCCCCTAAATTGGCTGACTTAGAATTCAATGAATTCTGGCCCTATATCCGTTGCCAAGCAATGACCTTCCCCCTAAAATACGCGGCTTGTTCGAGCACCTAGCGCGGAGACGACAATGACTTATGTTGTAAAAGAAGAATGCATTAAATGTAAATACACAGACTGCGTAGAAGTCTGCCCGGTGGATTGTTTCCATGAAGGCCCTAACTTTTTGGTGATCGACCCTGAAGAATGCATTGATTGCAGCTTGTGCGAACCAGAGTGCCCGGTAAACGCCATTGTCGCCGATGATGACTTGTCAACAGACGAAGAACACTACGTTGAGCTTAATGCTGAGCTTTCGGCCATTTGGCCCGTTATCACCGAAAAGAAAGACGCGCTTGAAGACGCTGATGAGTGGGCTGAAAAGACCGGCAAACTGGAATTACTCGAACGCGAATAACGAATTTAAGTTTGTATTAAAAAGGCAGCCCAAGGCTGCCTTTTTTGTGTCTGGAGTAAGAAGTGGTAAAACCGGTTTAAGCTCTTTGACTGCGATAAACTGAGTTAACCAACTTAGCGAAACAAAGCCAAGCCAAGCCAAGCCCAGCCAAATCTAGCCCCTATCCACTCAAACCAAGGCGTTCAATTAACACATTGCTAGGCAAATAGCCGGGCGCTACCGTGCCGTCATCGAAGATGATAGTTGGAGTGCCGCGCACACCAACTTGCTGACCTAATTGATAGGAGTCGCTGACTGGATTGTCGCAGCTCGCGGTGGGAACATCGCCACCGCTTTTGGCCGAGGTAAGTGCAGATTGTTGATCGTCGTTACACCACACAGACACGTATTTTTTGTGGCTATCTGAACCAATGCCTGCTCTTGGGAAAGCTAAGTAGCGAACCTGAATGCCAGCGGCCGTGAGTTCGGGAACCTCGCGATGCAGCTTACGACAATAACCACAGTCAATATCGGTAAAGACCGTGATATAGCGTTTTGGTTTTTCAGGCCCAAAGACAATCATCTTGTCTTTGGAGACATCGCCGACCATTTGTGCCATTCGAGCGCTTTGTGCTTGATCGCCTAAGTTAACCTTGTCTTTGGTATTCAGTAAATCACCGATCAAAATATGCTCACCGCTAACATAGGCATACGCATAGTTGCCTTGAATCTCCAGTCGATAAACCCCTTCCACATCAGTCGCCTCAATCTCGGCCTCGTTTGCTGGCGGTATCATCTTAACGAGTTCAGCGCGAACACGTTCGATTTCTGAATTGTCTTGCGCGGTCACCTTATTGATAGAACCGGTGCTTATTAGCATTGAGGCTGCGATAAACAGGCCAACGCCGATGAGTGCTGATTTCATTATTTAATTCTCAAAAGTTTACTTAAAATTTTCTGATCCAAGAGCGAGCTTAGACCAAATACTTGTTGGCTGACTTAATCGCGAAAGTTATTAAACTGCACGGGTATACCTAAGTCAGCTTCTTTTAAAAAGGCAATCACCTGCTGTAGATCATCGCGCTTTTTGCCAGTTACTCGCAATTGGTTACCCTGGATTGCTGTCTGGACTTTCAATTTCTTTGCCTTAATTTGTTTAACAATTGATCGACCTAGGTCGGAGTCAATACCTTCTTTTAATTCTATAATCTGGCGGGCTTTGCCGCCGCCAACTTCTTCGATGTCTTTATAGTGCAGACATGCTAAATCGACCGATCTTTTGGCTAATTTCTGACATAAAACATCGACCGCCTGTTTTACCTGAAAGTCGTTATCAGCGAAAACAGTCAATGCACTCTGGCTCACTTCAACACGAGCATCTGTGCCTTTAAAATCAAAGCGAGTACTCAGCTCTTTGTTTGCTTGATGGACGGCATTGTTTAACTCAGGATGGTCAATTTCAGAAACAATATCGAATGACGGCATGATAACTGGCCTTGGCTTAACCAAAGATTAACGAATATTACTAAATGTAACATAGGCAAGTGAGGTTTTATCGCACGCTTTGGCGTAAAATCTCGTTAACTAATGCGGCAGTCTGTGTGCTTATCGGCTACAACTAGGCCCGTTTGACTATATAAGAGATTTAAATGTATCGCGTTTTCACCCAAACATTTACCCGCATAGGTTTTTGAATGCGCTATTTCTGGCGACAACTTAGCGTATTGCTCATTACGTGCTTTGTTATTGGCTTCGTAGCCCAGAGCTATGCGCGCGTGTACGTGTATGAAACACCTAGCGGCGGTAGCTTGATCACTGACACAAAGATTCGTAAAAAGGGTTATCGCCTCAAACGTAGTTACAACACGAAACCATATCGATCAGGCGCAACAAGCGCGCCCTATTTCGCAAAGACGATTCGCTCACAGTACGATGCGCTGATTGTTAACACCGCACTTAAATACGATTTAGAACCCAGCTTTGTTAAAGCAGTAGTGCATGTCGAATCCTCTTTTGATAAAGATGCCGTATCCAAAGCGGGCGCAATGGGGTTAATGCAATTAATGCCGGCCACTGCAGCAATTTATCAACTGAATCAAGACCACTTTAATGCCGAAAAAAATGTCGAAGTTGGCGTGCAACACTTACGCGAGTTATCCGATAGATATGGCGGCAATAAGCGACTTTCATTGGCGGCATATAATGCAGGAGAAGGCGCAGTAGCTCGCTATCAAGGCGTGCCGCCTTTCGACGAAACACGCGATTACATCAAGAAAGTAATGCGGCTTTATAACCTCTATAAAAAGGAAATATAAGGCTAAACTAAGAATTGCGTAGTGGGTTGCGCAGTTGACTAAGAGTTGCGCAGTTTGCCAGTGGTTAACAAGGTCTAACTATAGGACTACAAACCTTGCCCTTCGGACTCAAGTCTTGCGCCATTGAGTATTTGTTTCATAGCAAAAACGGCTTCGTACATACCGGTCATCGAGGCACGCGCAATAATGGCATGGCCAATATTCAAACAAACGATTTCAGGTATGGCAGCGATAGCACTCGTATTTTGATAGTGCAAGCCGTGACCGGCATTGACTTGCATGCCTAGCTTGTTGGCTAAGGTGGCAGCGTCTTTTAGCCTTTTTAGCTCTTGTTCTTGCAGCTCATCTTGCGCCTGTGCGTAGTTGCCCGTGTGTAATTCAACTATGTCTGCACCAATTTTTTTACTCGCTTGAATTTGCTCAGCATCGGGATCGATAAATAAAGAAACCAATGCGCCTGATTGTCTAATAGTGCTTACAGCGTCAGCCAGCGCGGATACTTGTGACACCACATCCAGGCCTCCTTCGGTGGTGAGCTCTTCGCGTTTTTCAGGCACCAAACAACACTCGTGCGGGCGAACTTTAAGTGCAATCTCTATCATTTCATCGCTTGCGGCCATTTCAAAATTCAATGGCAGAGCAATC
Organism: uncultured Arenicella sp.; assembly: GCA_937922925.1. Classification (GTDB taxonomy): domain Bacteria; phylum Pseudomonadota; class Gammaproteobacteria; order Arenicellales; family Arenicellaceae; genus Arenicella. The sequence goes on from CALAKU010000002.1 coordinate 63,933, forward strand.
TCATTCTTTATGTTGAAAACATCATAGTCTTGAATGTGTCGCCGATCCTCGCGCAGGTGCACCGTTACCCCATCGGCCCCGGCTGTGCGCGCTATATCAGCCGCTTGCAGTGGGTCTGGGTAAGTGGTGCCACGCGCTTGTCGAAGTGTGGCGATATGATCAACGTTTACGCCTAAGTGAACGCATTGGTGTTCAGACATTTCTGGCTAATGACCGTGGATAAAAAAGTGAGCGGCTGACAATACTGCTATGGTTTAAATTTTGTTGCAAGATTAAGCGCATGAGATCTCGTGCTTGAGCGCGTTCAACCGCACTCAGATTAGCGGGGGGCTGTTCACTCAGTGATAAAACGATACGGCCAGTGACCGTTTTCTCTGAGTGATAAGACTGAGCCACAAAACCCTGCCCCGCGATAAATAAATAGGCGTTCTCTTTGCCGATGGCAGTTGCACCATCCGCTTCGGTTACAAAGTCCACCGCGTAGCCCGACTCTCGCATTAAACACTGTTCGAACTCTCTAAGAATCAACGAATGTTGCTGACTATTTAATGGTTTCGATAAGGCCTTGATCGTTGTGTCATAGACATCGAACAACTTGGCATGGGGGTCGTGGCGGTGAAGGAACTTTACTAACAGCTCATTGCAATAAAAGCCGCAAATCAAGGCATCACCCTGCAGTTCTTGATCGATAATCGAATAGTCAGCTTGGTTAATCTCGGCCTGAGTTAAGGTAGGCACCTCGCCTTTGCCAGTCCAGCCCAGCAATAAAGGTTTGAAGGGCATCAAAACCCCTCGCAATGGCGACTTTAGGCGACGCGCTCCTTTGGCCATCAAAGACAATCGGCCGTGCTGCTTTGAAAAAATTTCAGTGATCCAAGAGCTCTCGCTGTAGGCACGGTTGACCAATACGTAAGCCGTTTGTTGATGTACTCGCATAGCGGTCGCCCACTTCAGGCCAGGCTAAACGCCACGGCTAAGAGTCAATGCTTTCATCGTAACCCAAACTATAGAGATCACGAGCATTGTCCGACCACCCAGTTCTCACTTTGACAAACAGCTCAAGAAATACTTTTTTCTCTAATAATTGCTCGCAATTTTTACGAGCCGCGGTACCAATCGCCTTTAAGGATTCGCCCGACTTGCCTATCACCATCGATTTATGCGAGTTTTTTTCCACCCAAATATCAGCGCTGATCTGTACCGGCGTTGATTGCATATCAAAATTAGTCACTTCCACCGCGGTCGCATAAGGCAGTTCATCGCCTAAGCGGCGAAATAATTGTTCTCGAACTAATTCAGACACCAAAAATCGAAAACTGCGGTCGGTAATTTGATCTTCATCGAAGCCGGCAGGTTCACTAGGTAAATAGCGAGTTAACACATCAAGCAGATGCTCCACATTGTCTTGCTTACCTCGCCCTAAGGCGCTAGTTGGTACGATGTCGCTAAACTCAAACAGCTGGCTGGATTGTTCTATCAAAGGTAATAACGCGTTAACCGATTTCAATTGATCAAGCTTATTGATGACAAGCAACACCGGCGCACCGGTATTACGCAGAGATTCAAGCACCAGCTTATCGTCGTCGGTCCAACCCTTGGCCGTAATCATGAAACACACCACGTCAACACCTTCGATACTGCTGATGGCCGTTTTATTGATAACGCGATTAATCGTCTTACGATTAGATTTACGCTTTACCGAATGAATTCCGGGAGTATCAACAAAGACGATCTGTCGGGCTTTATCCGTATAAATTCCTAAGATTCGGTGACGAGTAGTCTGCGGCCTTTTCGAGGTGATACTGATCTTGTGGCCAATCAATCGATTCATCAATGTCGACTTACCCACGTTGGGCTTACCTACAATGGTCACAAAACCAAATTTAAAGTCTGAGCTCATATAGCCTGCTTAAACTTTTTAGGATCTAATTCACGCAACTTGTGCAATACCTTTTCGGCCGCCGACTGTTCGGCACGACGTCGCGAGCGATCCTTAGCAGAGGCACTCAAACTAAGTTCACTCAGCTCACATAGCACAGTGAATTGTTGATCATGCTGTTCGCCTTCAATATCGATAACGTCGTAGTTGGGTAGATCGTAACCTTGTTTTTGCATGGCTTCCTGCAGACGGCTTTTGGGGTCTTTGTGAGATGATTTTTGCCCCACGCTCAACATTTGCTCACGGAAATGCCGATGGATGAAGTCTCTAGCCTGTTCTAAACCACTGTCTAGATACAAAGCGCCGATAATGCTTTCAATGGTGTCCGATAATATGGAATCTCGATTAAAACCGCCGCTTTTCAGCTCGCCTTCCCCTAGGATCAAATAATTGGAAAGTTCGAGCGTGCGTGCAACCTCGGCCAAGGTTTCTTTTCGCACCAGGCTAGAGCGCATACGGCTCAGGCGACCCTCTGTTAGGTCGGGAAACTCAAGGTACAACCAGTTAGCTATAACGAAACCCAAAATGCTGTCGCCAAGAAACTCTAAGCGCTCATAATTAACTGCACCGCGACTTCGATGAGTTAGCGCTAACTCAAGCAAATTACTATCTGAAAATTCGTAGCCTAGCCGACGTTGCAGGCTAGCTGCTCTGGAAGAATCCATGAATCAAAACACCTGTTGAAAATTCAGACGTCGCCGTCTAATTTTTGAAGATGTTCTGTTTAGTGACGCATTGACCACCTAATTCACACTCAACCATGGGCGTGAAATCAACTTTAATGCCTAAGTTAAAAAACAGTGGAACCAGACGCTCGTAGTCGGCTTGAACAGTAAGCGTGTTTTTATCACGTTTTATGATGATGTCGTCTTTGTAATTGAGCAATTTATGGCTGCCGTCAAGATAAAGTTGATTATCAATTTTACGGATAATTTCTCGGCGCGACACTCGGCGTAGATCAAGTTCTTGCACACTGAGTTCCATCGCGTTCACTACATTGCCATTGGCCGAATAAATAGGTATCAATTGAAAAATGCAATAGGAGAAGAATACAACCACACCTAACACAAAGGTCAAGCTCCAAAATGTCCAGCCCTGTTGCTGACGAATATTTTGCATCGGCCTGCTTCTATTGATGCGAGGGTTTTGTGTCATTACGCTATTCTCTTTGATCGTTTGCGGTTGAGTCATCATCTTTGCACTCCAAACAATTACTAAACTATGGATTATGTAGAATCAGGCCCCTAAGAATCTGAATCTTAGGCTCACTTTAAACTAATTTGCCGTCAAATCCACTGTCTTAGCCGTAATACTATTCCCGATTCTCTCAAAATCGGGTCCGTTGCCAGTCTCGGTTCCAAAGCTCAGCCAGATGAAAAACGCACGGCCCACTAAGTTTTCGTCAGGAACATAACCCCAAGAACGACTGTCTTGGCTGTTGTCTCGATTATCTCCCATTACAAAATAGTGATTTTCTGGCACCACCCAGCGTCGCCAGCCTCGGCCTTGGCGACGGCTATCATGCAAGATCGAAAACTGCGCAGCTTGCTTGCCAGTTTGATTGGGCAGAGTTTGAAGATAACGCGGCTGAGCTAAGGTTGTGCCTTCTTGTATGTAATTGGCTTCTTGATCCATAGAAACTTCGGCACCATTGACAAACAATTGCTTATTTCGGTATTCAATTTCGTCACCGGGCAAGCCAATTAGACGCTTGATGTAGTTTTGGCTTGGATCGGGCGGAAAGCGAAACACCACGATATCGCCTCGCTCAGGCTGGTTAATTTCAACGACCTTTTTATTGATGATTGGCAGTCTCAAACCATAGGTGTATTTATTCACTAAAATAAAATCTTTAAGTTCCAAGGTCGGCAACATTGAACCGGACGGAATTCGAAAAGGTTCGGCTACAAAAGCTCTGAGCAAAAACACCAATACCAAGACGGGCAAGATCGACTTTGATATGTCCAGAGCCCACGGCATAGCATCATCAGTATTAAACGCTGGCTTAGCAAGCCGGTAATACAAAACCACCAACGCACACAAGCAAATCAAGCCAAATAAAATCATCATAAACATATTAATCCCCTTGAGTCTTAAGTACAGCAAGAAAGGCTTCCTGCGGGATTTCAACCGAGCCAATTTGCTTCATTCTCTTTTTTCCTTCTTTTTGTTTTTCAAGCAATTTACGTTTACGCGAGATATCTCCGCCATAACACTTTGCGGTTACATTCTTACGCAAGGCTTTGACAGTTTCGCGGGCAATCACTTTAGAACCAATCGCGGCTTGAATAGCGACGTCAAACATCTGTCGTGGGATAAGCTCACGCATCCGTTTAACCAATTCACGACCACGATAAATAGATTGTTCACGGTGCACTAAAATCGCCAGAGGATCAACCGGATCGCCATTTATAAGTACGTCAACCTTAACCATATCGCTGACCCGTTTTTCTTTAACATCATAGTCTAACGACGCATACCCCCGGCTTACCGATTTGAGCCGATCAAAAAAGTCCATGACCACCTCGTTCAACGGTAACTCAAAATGCAACATCACTTGACGACCCAAGTATTGGATGTTTTTTTGTATGCCCCGCTTTTCGATACACAAAGTCATCACCGCCCCAATGAACTCCTCGGGCATGAGCATATTAGCGTCGATAATCGGCTCTCTTATCTCTTCTATTTTAGATAGATCGGGTAACGCCGACGGATTATCAACATCGATAACCTCGCCTGATTTCAAGAGTACCTCATAGACAACCGTCGGCGCGGTGGTGATTAAGTCCATGTCGTATTCTCGTTCTAAGCGCTCTTGGATGATCTCCATATGCAGCATGCCTAAGAAACCACAGCGAAACCCTAAGCCCAAGGCATCGGACACTTCGGGCTCGTATACCAGCGATGCGTCGTTGAGACTTAACTTACCGAGCGCATCTCGAAACGAATCGTAGTCGGCTGAGTTTATTGGGTAAAGCCCAGCGAAGACACGAGGCTGTACCTCCTGAAAACCGTCTAATGCTTGTTCGACGCCGTGTTTTGCCAAGGTAATCGTGTCGCCAACTTTCGCCCCCGTAATATCCTTAACACCTGAGATTAGATAGCCCACCTCACCCACAAGCAACTCAGTTTTGGGTAAACGTTTGGGCGTAAAAACACCAAGATCTTCTACGTTATATTCCATGCCTGACGACATCATCTTGATACGGTCGCGCTTTCTAATCGCGCCTTGCACGATCCGAATAAGAGAAACGGTGCCGAGATAATTGTCAAACCATGAATCCATAATCAAAGCTTGCAGCGGCGCGTCAAGATCACCCTCCGGAGCGGGCAACTCTCTGACGATTTGCTCGAGCAAATCGTCAATACCTATGCCGCTTTTAGCACTCACGTGTAAAGACCCTGAGCAATCAATGCCGATAACGTCTTCAATTTCTTCCGCGACTCGGTCGACATCTGCCGCGGGCAAATCAATTTTGTTCAAAACCGGTATGACTTCAAGGCCCAAGTCCACTGCGGTATAACAATTAGCGACCGTTTGAGCTTCTACGCCTTGTGACGCGTCAACAACCAACAACGCTCCTTCGCAAGCCGTTAAGGATCGGGAAACCTCGTAGGAAAAATCGACGTGGCCCGGTGTATCAATCATATTAAGCTGATAGGTCTCGCCATCTCGGGCTTGATAGTTTAAGGCGACGCTTTGAGCCTTAATGGTAATACCTCGTTCACGTTCAATATCCATTGAATCGAGTACTTGATTTTCCATTTCGCGCGCGCTCAAACCGTCACAGGTTTGTATGAAGCGATCGGCCAGCGTCGACTTGCCGTGATCAATATGAGCGATGATCGAAAAGTTACGAATTTTAGAAAGTTGATGTTCCATCAGAGGTTTGCAACCAGGCCAGCATTTGCTGCGATGATATTAACAGGTTGCGAATCAACCTAAAGTGCGATTTTAGCAAACCCCATGCTTTAAAATAAGCTTTATCGTAACGACATGATGCTTCTCTTACCGAGCCGACAGCAGTGTGATCGGCTATACTCTGGCAACAAAAAACAATTATTGCATGGCTATGAGCACGCATATCTCTGACGTATTAATTATTGGTGGCGGTGCTGCGGGCCTTAGTTTGGCATTGCGCTTGGCGGAAGCAGATTTAAAGATCACGCTTTTATCAAAGTGCGAACTCACTGAAGGCTCCAGTCTCTACGCGCAAGGCGGGATTGCAGCCGTACTCGACGGCGATGATAACTTCGAGGCTCATGTTAAAGACACTCACGTTGCCGGGGCCGATTTATGTAAAGACGCGGCGGTGCGCAAGGTGGTTGAAGGGGCACCCAAAGCAATCAACTGGCTGATTGAAAAAGGAGTCAAGTTCACGCTGGTTGATGGAGCCGAATACGACGGCGAAGACAGTGCCTACCATTTAACCAAAGAAGGTGGGCATTCACACCGGCGCGTGATTCATGCCAAAGACGCCACTGGCCGAGAAGTGGAAACCACACTCGAAGAACACGTTCGCCAGCTAGACAATGTGGAAATACTTGAAAACCACATTGCCATCGATTTGATCACCTCTCGTCGATTAGACAATCATCAAGGCTTCAGATGCTTTGGTGCCTACGCCTTAGATATCAACAACAATCAAGTAAACACCTATGGCGCCCGGGCCGTGGTGTTGTCGACAGGCGGCGCCTCCAAAGCCTATTTGTACACCACCAATCCAGACACCTCGACGGGCGATGGCATCGCCATGGCATGGCGCTCGGGCTGCCGTATCGCGAATATGGAATTCGTGCAGTTCCACCCAACCTGTTTGTATCACCCATATGCCAAGGGTTCTCTTATTTCTGAGGCGGTTCGTGGCGAAGGTGGTTTACTGAAGCTGCCCAATGGCGAGCGTTTTATGGATGGTCATCACGAGCAGGCTGAATTAGCGCCGCGCGATATTGTTGCGCGAGCGATTGACTACGAAATGAAAAAAGGCGGTTTTGATTCGGTTTATCTGGACATAAGCCACAAAGATCCTGAGTTTGTTTTAGATCATTTCCCCAATATTGCCGCCAGTTGCAAGGAGTATGGCTATGACATGACTCAACAGCCGATCCCAGTGGTTCCGGCTGCCCATTATACTTGCGGCGGTATTTTAACCGATCTACGCGGGCGCACCGACCTTAAACGACTTTATGCCGTCGGCGAAAGCAGTTGCACGGGCTTGCATGGGGCCAACCGTTTAGCGAGCAACTCTTTGCTTGAATGCTTAGTGATCGCCGAGTCAGCCGCAGACGACATCGCGGCCCGATTAGCCAAAAAACAAGACAGCCTGCCTGAGCTGCCTCAATGGGATGAAAGCCGCGTTAGCGACCCGGATGAGCGCATTGTCGTGTCACATAACTGGGACGAAATTCGTCGTTTCATGTGGGACTATGTGGGCATTGTTCGCACCAATAAACGACTTCAACGGGCGCGTAACCGTATTGCCCTATTACAAGAAGAGATCGTTGAATACTACGGCAATTTTAGGGTTAACAATGATCTTATAGAACTGCGGAATTTGGCGACGATTGCCGAACTTACGATTGAATGCGCGCTAACCCGTAAAGAAAGCCGAGGCTTACACTTTACGCGAGACTACCCTGAAAAACGCGACTACGCGGTTGATACGATTTTAACGCCCAACAACTTTGTCGGGCATGCACCGATACCAGAATGGCATTCCTAGATCTAACGTCGCCACTCGAGACGAATACTTTGGTTTGTCTTAACCGTCATCAGCCAAGAACAAAACTTAGCTAAGATCTGGCATTTAAAACACCCACTGATCAAGCTCTTTGTTTTAGCTATACGCCAACCTTAACTGCTTGAACTTAACTGCTTATAAACCAACTGCTTAGGAGCTACTTGTGCAGGACCCGCTTTCCAGAATTGATCTAAACCTATTGGTCGCCTTGCAAGTATTGATGCAAGAGAAAAACGTCACGCGTGCTGCCGAACGCTTATTCGTAACACAACCAGCCATGAGCAAGACGCTCAATCGTTTGCGTAATTTACTGGACGACGAGTTGTTTGTAAGGTCATCGCACGGCTTAATACCCACGCCAAAAACCTTGGAACTGGAAAAGCCAGTCAGCGACATCTTAAGCCAGCTCACTGAATTGATGGTTAGCAACCGCGAATTCGACCCAGCCAATACCGCAGCCACCATTTCACTGGCTACTTTGGGGACCTCTGCCAGCGTTGGCATGCCCGCGTTTTTAGATAGACTGCGTTTTGAGGCCCCTAAATTACTGTTGATTAGTCAACACATAGATCAGCGTTGGGAAGAGCGTTTGCGTTCGGGCAATCTGGATTTCGCGATTGTTGCCAAAAACAAATTCAGCGACGATTTTGTTACGCATAGGCTGATGAATATTCGCCCGGTTTTGTACATGCGTAAGGATCATCCTTTGGCTAAGGTCGAGCGCATCACCTTGGAGAAACGACGCGAGTTTCAACACATGGCGGTATACTTTCCCAACTTTGAGTCCACTCGCGAAGAAATGCAAAAACTCTTTGCCTCATTTGGCATTCTCTCGAACGTGCCGTTTCTTACCACTAACTTAATGATGTGTCTCGAAACATTACGCACCACCGATATGTTAATGATCGGTTCGGATCGGCTTATGGAATCGAGCCTGGTGCATGAGAACTTTATCTCAAAGCCATTGGAGGACAACATCAACCTTAAGATTGATGCCTTATCATTGGTACAGCACGTTCGAACCCAAAACTCACCGCTGCATCAATGGCTAACAAATCTGATTATTGAGAGTTTTGCAGAAGATGACATTGCTTCGCAGATCACCAACGACTAACCCTAGGCCGCACTGAGGCGCTTGGTGAACCCAACGCAACTTCACCGCGCTCGGCGATTAGGCCAAGCATTAGTTAGAACTCAATCTCTATTTAGACAATCCTGAAATAAGCCTTAGTTGATCAATAATTTCTTGCAATTGCTCGTCATCGGCAGGCAGTTTCCCAAATAACCAGTCCATGATGGTCGGGTCTTGAATCTCAAGTAAGCGCTGAAAGGTGTTTTGGCCTTGCTCATCAAGACGCGGATAGACTTCGTCCAAAAAACGCGTCAGCAATACGTCGAGCTCACGAACTCCACGCCGGCAGCGCCACTGAAGTTGTTTAGCACTTAACATGATCAGCCGAGGCCTTTAAACAACCATGCGCTCGGCAATCGAATCGCAATTTATAGAGATCGCTCCGCGATCATCTTTTTGATTTCGCCGATCGCCTTGCCTGGGTTTAAACCTTTGGGGCACGTGTTAGTGCAATTCATTATTGTGTGACAGCGATACAATTTGAACGGGTCTTCTAAGGCGTCGAGTCGCTCACCTTTGGCCTCATCGCGACTATCCGCTAACCAACGATACGATTGCAGCAAAATGGCCGGGCCTAAATACTTATCGCTATTCCACCAATAGCTTGGGCATGAGGTAGAGCAACAAGCGCACAAAATGCACTCGTAAAGGCCATCAAGCTTTTCGCGATCTTCTTTAGACTGCAATCTTTCGGCCGACTGCGATACCGGAGTCTTGGCTTTCAACCAAGGTTCTACCGAAGCATATTGCGCGTAAAAATGAGTCATGTCTGGTACCAAATCTTTGATCACCGACATGTGAGGTAATGGATAAACTTTGACGTCTTTCTTACCGCCACCACATTCTTCAACCGATTTAGTGCAGGCCAAAGTGTTCGTGCCATCAATGTTCATCGCACACGAACCACAAATGCCCTCTCTGCACGAGCGTCGGAAGGTCAAGCTCGGGTCGATCTCATTTTTGATCTTCAGTAAGGCGTCCAAGACCATGGGGCCGCAGTTATCCATATCGACCTCATAGGTATCGATATGGGGGTTTTGATCGTCGTCAGGCGACCAACGATAGACGCTAAAGGTGCGCACATTACTCGTGCCCTCGGCGGCTGGAAAGTGCTTGCCTTGTTTGATCTTTGAATTCTTAGGTAAAGTGAACTCAGCCATAATTTCGTCTCGATGCTTTGTTTTTAATACAACGTTTTAATACAGCGATTTTTAGTAACGCGTTTATGTCATGCCAGTCGATTTAGTAAACCCGTGGCTTGGGCTTAATGTATTCGACGTCGTCTGTCATGGTATAAGAGTGCACGGGCCGATAATCAACCGTAGTCTTGTGCGCGTCATCACACCACATTAGGGTGTGTTTCATCCAATTTTCGTCATCACGATCTTCGATGTCATCACGCGCATGTGCGCCCCGGCTCTCATCTCGATTTGCCGCTGAATTCATTGTCACAACCGCCTGTGACAACAAGTTTTCTAGCTCCAGCGTTTCAATCAAATCGGTATTCCAAATTAGGCCCCGATCAACGGTTTTAACATCGCTAAAGGTCGAGGCGGTTGCCGCCATTTTATCAACTCCTTGATTCATGGATTCGCCGGTTCTAAACACGGCACAATGTGCTTGCATCGCGCGTTGCATTTCCAAACGAATTTCCGAGGTAGCCCGCTCGCCGTCGCTGTAACGAAGCTTGTCTAAGCGTTCGAGCGTGGCTTCTCCTGCATTGTCTTTAATCGAAGGAATGGGGGAACTCGGGTCGATAATATCTTTGGCCCGCAAGGCCGCTGCCCGGCCAAATACAACCAAGTCTAAGAGTGAGTTCGAGCCTAAGCGGTTGGCGCCATGAACAGAAACACACGCCGCTTCACCGATTGCCATCAGCCCGGGAACCACGCTGTCAGGGTCGCCGTCTTTGAGCGTAACAACTTCACCGTGATAATTGGTGGGTATACCGCCCATGTTGTAATGCACCGTTGGCAATACAGGAATCGGTGCTTTGGTGACGTCTACGCCAGCAAAAATTTGCGCCGATTCTGAAATTCCCGGCAGGCGTTCATCTAACAAATCTGCGCCTAAATGTTCAAGGTGCAAATAAATATGATCTGAATCTGGGCCAACGCCTCGGCCCTCGTTAATCTCCATGGTCATGGAGCGAGAGACCACGTCGCGCGACGCTAAGTCTTTGGCATTAGGTGCGTAGCGCTCCATAAAACGTTCGCCTTCAGAGTTAGTAAGATAACCACCTTCACCTCTAGCGCCTTCAGTAATCAAACAGCCCGCGCCGTAGATTCCGGTAGGATGGAACTGCACAAACTCCATGTCCTGAAGCGGCAAACCAGCGCGCAACACCATGGCATTACCATCACCAGTACAAGTGTGCGCCGACGTACATGAAAAGTAAGCTCGGCCATAACCACCAGTTGCGAGTACAACCATTTTCGCCCGATAGCGATGGATGAGGCCAGTCGCCATATCAATGGCAATCACACCACGGCACTCGCCGTCCTCCATGATTAAATCGAGTGCGAAGTACTCTATGAAAAATTGAGCATCGTGTTTTAAAGCCTGTTGATAGAGCGTGTGCAGAATCGCATGACCTGTGCGGTCGGCGGCTGCACACGTTCGCATGGCTTGGCCTTCGCCATAATGGGTTGTCATCCCGCCAAACGCACGCTGATAGATTTTGCCTTCTTCGGTGCGAGAGAACGGCACTCCGTAATGCTCTAGCTCATACACCGCGGCTGGTGCATTACGGCACATGTATTCAATGGCATCTTGGTCGCCCAACCAGTCCGACCCTTTGACCGTGTCGTACATGTGGAAACGCCAATTGTCTTCGCCCATATTACCCAATGCAGCAGACATGCCGCCTTGAGCTGCAACCGTATGGCTGCGAGTTGGGAACACTTTGGTTAAACACGCAGTCGATAGACCTGCACTCGCCATTCCGAAAGTAGCACGCAGACCTGCCCCGCCAGCGCCTACGACAACCACATCAAATGAATGATCAACAATTTTATAATCGCCGTTCACAATTACGCTCCAACTGAAATTTTAAGTACAGCAATAACACTCATCACCGCCATCGCGGCAGCAAGAAATTTAACGCCGATTAGCATTACCAAGTTCAACCATTTGGTATGAACGTAGTCTTCGATCACAACTTGTAAGCCTGTTTGCGCGTGATACAAGGCCGTTAACACAAACAACAACATAAGCGTGGCATTCAAAGGCGATTGCAACCAACTCACCGCAGCCAAATAACCACCGCCAAGCAAGCTCAGAACCGAGACCATAAACCAAATCGACAAAGGAATTAGTGCAATGGCCGTCACGCGTTGCCACCACCAATGGCTGAAACCGTGCTTGGCACTGCCAAGCCCTACGGCTTTAGAAAGCGGGCTTCTCAAACTCATTACACACCTCCCTTGCTGATCGCGAAAACAACAGTGATAACGGTCAAAATAACGGCACTGGCGACCACCATGTAACCAGATCGATATAGACTTTGCATTTCAAAGCCATGACCCGCATCCCAAAAGAGGTGACGAATGCCATTGCTGAGGTGATAAAAAAGCGCAAAGGTCCATCCCAGAAAAAGCAATTTAACAAAGCCGTTAGAAGCAAAGCTTTGCCACGCTTCATAGCTTTGAGGGCCGCTGGCTAAACTAACAAGCCAAAAAACCAGCACCGGCGTAAAGAAACTCAATACAACACCGCAGCCCCGGTGTGCGATCGACAATAGAGAAGTCATTTGTGGTCGATAGACCTGCAAATGCGGAGATAAAGGTCTTTCTTTTTGCATATCAACGAACTCTTTCGCTATTTTTCATTTTATTTTTTTAGTCAATTCCAAACCACTGTGCCCGAAATCGACTGGATTTTACCCTAATACGACGTGCAAATTGTGCGTTTCAGGTAAGAATAGATCGCTTTAGAGTAATGCTCGATATAACACCAAAGCATATCTAATGAGACTCGAAGGCATAATTCTAAGCAGATACAAGGTGATCAGGCGCTAAAAATCGTAGCAGCGACCTTTGGCTTCCCAGTCGCCATAGCGGGTTGGCTCAAGGCCTTTGGGGCCACCGATCTCTTTGGGCGGCTGGTTTTTTGCCGTCTTTTTAGAGACAGAGCCTTTGGTTTGACTTGGCGTGATTGAGGATTCGCTTACTTGCCTTGCTGGCTTTTTATCAACCGTCATAGTTTCGTGAGTCATATCTTGAGAAAACGACATTAGTGGAACGCGCAAATACAGCTTAGCCGTCATAAAACTAGAGCCGCCAAAACCTAAATAAAACCTTGAAAAGGCCCTATAACGAAAGCGCAGCTATCAACTGACCAAGTTATCTAAAACCGGCGTTCAAACGAGCCTGCACAACACCAATTTACGCACTTCTTAACGCGCCGGATGGTAGCATGCGTCTGATCGATTTGTTTCACATCTGTGGTAATCAACATGGAACAACAAAGCCATTTGGGCCTTCTTAAATTCAGCGGCGACGACGCGGTAGATTTTTTGCAAGGTCAATTAACGAATGATGTCCGCCTTGCCAATTTAGCATGGCAATTTAGCGCCTATTGCAACCCCAAGGGCCGTGCCTTGGCCTTATTTTATGTGTGGCGTAACGATGAGGAAATTTTTGCGATATTGCATAGGGATTTACTCGACTCGATTCGCAAACGATTGACCATGTACGTCATGCGCAGCAAAGTCTCGATAGAGGAAGTCAGCAACGCCACTTTTATTGCGACCGAGCACCCTAAGGAAATGGGGTCATTGGAACAAACAGAGGATTCAGCCATATTAGGTTTTGCTAATTCCACCTTGACGGTGCATTTCTCTGGTGCGCGTTCTGAAACCGACACAGGCGATGTGTGGCGCAGCCAATTAATCAAGGCAGGCTTGCCACAAATAGAAGCGGTAAGCAGTGAGCTGTTCATTCCGCAGATGATCAACCTTGATCTTCTCGGTGGCATCAACTTCAAAAAAGGCTGTTACACCGGCCAAGAGATTGTGGCCCGGATGCACTATTTAGGTAAGCTCAAACAACGCATGATGCTACTTGAGATTAGTGGCGCGAATAAAGCGTCTGAGCTAAGCGTCGGGGACAAATTGACCTTGGAGGACAAAAGCATTGGAAACGTAGTCAACGTGTCTACAATCACTCAGCAATGCTTGGCTGTTCTAAGGCTAGAGACGGCAAGCCAGATGAGCCAAACGCAAGGTTCTAGCATCACCAGCGCCAATGGCGTTCAGTTGACTATTTCTGAAGAGCAACCCTACGAATTGCCCGTATTGCAAGACCCGCCGACCTAGGGCCTTTGGCCGTTCTGAGCTAATGCCAGCAGCCTAGACCCAGCGGATTAATAGCTGTTTAATTAAGGTGCGCGGCTGCTACCTTAGCCAAACGTTTGGCAAGACTGAATATCGCCAGACTGCATTCCGCGTTGGAACCATTGCATTCGCTCTTGTGAACTGCCATGCGTGAAGTTTTCACGGCGCGGCGCGCGACCAGCTGAGCGCATGATTCGATCATCGCCCACTGCAGCGGCCGCTTCCATCCCTTCTTGAATGTCTCCTGCTTCAAGAATGGCGTTGCGCTTCTCAGTATGGTTTATCCAGACACCAGCAAAACAGTCGGCCTGCAATTCCATTTTGACTTGCAAACCATTGGACTGAGTTTTGCTGGACGCTCGCGCTTGTTGTTGGCGAACATCGCGGGCTATCCCAACCAAGTTTTGTACGTGGTGCCCTACTTCATGGGCTATCACGTAGGCAAAAGCAAAGTCTCCCGGTGCGCCCATGCGTCGAAGCTCTTGCATGAAACTCAAATCGATGTAGATTTTATAATCTCCAGGGCAATAAAACGGCCCCGAGGCGGCCGAACCAACACCGCATGCAGATTGTACTTGATTTTCGTAAAGCACCAGCACTGGCGCCTGATAACGTTGCCCAGAATTGGCGAAGATACCTTCCCAGGTATCCTCTGTTTCCGCTAAGACGGTCGCCACGAACTGACTTAGTTCGTCATTTTGTTGTGATGAATTTGCTGGTGCGGTTTGAACTTGTGATTGCCCGCCCCCGCCGACAAATAGCGATAAGATCTTTTGAACGTCTTCACCAAAAAATAGGCCCGCCAAGATTAAAAGAATCATCGCCCCGCCGCCCGCACCGCGCTTGCTGCGTATGAAGCCTTGACCTCGACGGTCTTCGATGTTGCTACTTTGTCTTCTTCCGCGCCAGCGCATAATGCCCCCTGAAGTTAATCGCTCACTCTAGCTTGTTTGCCTTAGAGTATTTCTTTCAAGTCTACCGCTAAGCGTATTCGGTGAGCAAGGCTTGTACCTGTTCTAGGCTTCGCGCTAGATTTGTATCGTTGCCAGATTCAATAGCCGCCATCGCCTCTCGGCAAACTTGGCTCAAATCACTATAGCCATACATCCCAGACGAGCCCGCGAGTTTATGAAGGTACTCATTTAGCTCTGATTCTGGGTTTTCGCCGCGCCCTTCTAACAAGGCGCTTTGAAGCGCACCGAGTTCACTCGCTTTGTCGCTAAAGCTCTGTTGATAACGCGCCCGAATCGCTCGAACTTGTGGTGAGTCTTGCTTTGACATAAACGTTTTAAAGTGCCGCCTTAGGCTTCGCTGGTGAGTTGATTTGCCAGCAGTAATATTTCTTCTATTTCTACTGGCTTAGTTAAATAGGCTGCACATCCATACTGCTGCGCTTGCAATCGATCTTCGCTGAGATTTGACGCACTCATGACAGCAACCGGTACGGTATTACCGCCTTTTTGCATGGCCTCCATAGCCTGATAACCATCCATTACGGGCATGTGCAAATCCATTAGTATGAGATCAAACTGTTCGTGTTCTGACGCTTCAAGTGCAAGCGCCCCATTGCTTACGTGTGTGACTTCAATGTTTTGCTCATCTAGCAGCATCACCAGTAAATCGGCGATATCGCTATCGTCTTCGGCCAGCAGCACTTTCAATTGATCAATGTCAATCGACGGCTCAGGCATGGCAAGCGCTTCGGCTTCAAGTAATGGCATGGGCAGTTCAAATGACACCTGTGTGCCTTGATGCAACTCTGAACGGATCACCAGTTCACCTCCCATGAGCTCAATCAGACCTTCGGTGATTGTTAAGCCCAAACCGGTGCCCGCTTTACCTGTATCCGCAACCTGAAAAAACGGGATACGGATTTTGGCGAGATTATCTTTGCTAATGCCTTCGCCGGTATCGATGACTTCGATGCTTAATAGCTCGCGATTTAGCTCGGCCTTTAAGGTCACCGAGCCTTTGTCGGTAAACTTGACGGCATTCCCGACAATGTTTAACAGACATTGACGCAATCGACTGTCGTCGGCAATCACCATGCAGCCTGGTTCAAAATTAGTTTGAAGAGTAAACTCAACGTTCTTGGTGCCGGCTAAGGGGCTCAACAATAAGCGGATATCATCAAACACCTCATGCAGATCGCAAGGCTTAGGCCGAATCACAATTTGATCGGCATCGAGCTTTCCATGATCCAGCAAGTTTTCCACCAGACTCAGAATGTGTTTGCTCGATCTTTTCACAGCTCGCAAATAGGATCGGCAATTTGCATAGGCCTCAGGATTTTTATCAGGGTTATGAGTTTCACGCTCTAGAAGGTTGGTGTAACCAATGATCGAGCTTAAAGGCGTTCTAAACTCATGTGACACGCCAGATAAAAAACTGTTCTGTAGTCGGGCCGCTTCACGCAGCGCCTCGTTCTTACCTTCCAGTTCTTTGGAGGCTTGCTCAAGTCGATGAGTTAGTATGCGTTGCTGGCGTAAGAGAAGCTCATTTTCATTGGCTTTTTGCTGCAACAGCTGACGTTGTTCAGCTAGATGAGATGCGTTTGAGAAAACAATCGCCAAACCTCTTTTAGACGGTATCAAATTTACCGCGACGGTGATGCCTGAGGGGCTTTCGACGAGTGGCAAATCTACTCGGGTTGATGCATCAAACCCCACCATAAAATCGACATAATCTTCGACTTCGCAACCTAAAGGAATCTCTGGGTAGCCATAAAGGGTAAGGCCGTCTGATACTTCGACAACCTTTAAGTTTTTATCGGTGTACAAATAAGCCAAATCCCACTTATCGTAGAGTTGCTTATTTATGTGTTTTTGCAGAGAAAGGGCCGCCATCGTTGATTACCTAATCTTGTTTTTTAAAACACACTCAAGGGATGCTGTGGTCAAACCGAACTCACTGTATAAGCCGACAAAGTTGAGTAAACAACCCTTCGACCTCGACCCCCTCTTTTGCACTGGTTTCAAAAACAATCCAACCTCTTTCTTTTAGTGACTGGATTTGCTCAGGGGTCACTGACCACTCTGGCAAATCTCGCTTATTTAAGGCAACGACCGTCGGCACTTTACCTATTCTTTTTTCAACGGTGTCCCATATGCTGTGTAAATCATCAACGGTTTCAGGGCGCGTTCCGTCAGCAACTAAAGCGATGCCTGACGCGCCAACCAAGTAACTTAGGTTGATTGGGGAGAGAGAATCACGCCCTGCAACATCCCAAACTATTAACTTGGTTTCATCAACAATTGCAGTATCGATCTTAACGCCGATCGTCGTCAGATACTGTTCGGAGAAAACATTGTTTACAAATTTTTGCGTTAGGCTTGTTTTGCCGACTGAAAAATCACCGACCATGCAGACTTTTTTCTTATCCATAGAGCTTAACTTTCTGACTTTAGAGGACGGGGCTGGACATTGAGACGAACCCAGTCACTGTTGGCAAACATCACTTGTAATATGGTCAAGCTCTGAATATCCAATTGGCCGCCTACGACCAACACAGACTGTTCATCAACGACTAGGCTGCTCATTTTCAATCTGGCCAAATCCTCTTTACTAAAACTTTGCTCAAGTAAGTCTGACACCGACTCATAAGAAGGGCTTAACTGAGAGATATTAAGGCGTCGATCAGCGGCGAGCTGTCGAATTCGATTGTTATTGTGTTGTAGCCAAAGAAATGGGGCCTCTCCATATAAATAAATGGAACCTTCTCGCTCCGATAAGTACACGCCCGAAGGAAGCTCTAGTTCTTCGGTAAAACGCTGCAATTCCATGCCGACTTCTAATGAACGAAAAGGAATGGTGCGAAGGTCAATTTGAGACTCCGAGATACCGTAGCTTTCAAGCGTTGCAAATGGGATTTTGGCATCGGGGTCACGCAAACCCTGAACGACAATTTTGTCATCCTCCCAAAACAAGTGGGTAGTGGCTATGCCAGGCTGGTTATCGAGCAAATGATTAGCGGTGTCTAGTAAGGTTTTTCGCTCAAACCAATGGTAGCCGACGAATAATAAGACGGCAGCGAGTATCAAGAACGGCCATAAGGGAACCTTACTTTTACGCGCGGCTTGCTTCTCATCAATGTCTTTTAATCGCACTTGCAGGAGATTACTCATGGCAAGATCGGCGCCATCAAACGAACTTGAATCGCCTTGGAAACGGGCGATTTCTATCGAATAGTCCGTTCGTATTTGATCTAAGGTGTCGTATAAATCTTGTTTCAATGCCTCAGGCGCATCCCCAGTGATAACGCAAGCGAGCATAGTTTGAGCGCCATGAGCAACCCAAACATTGTATTCACCTACTTTTAAGTCGGTTAAGCGCGAATCGTTGCCTGCGGTAAATGAATCCTGCACGAAGGATTGAATGGCACTAAACATCGCGCCAATGGCATCGGAATCGAGTGTTTGCGTGTCGCTGGAGCTGATCTCTTTAATTAACAGCCCAGTGTCTCGATGGATAAGGTAAACGTGCTCTACTCGGTAAACCAACGATTGGCGCAGAGCCAGCTCAGCGTAGGGCACTCCAGTTCGCCAAGACTGCATGCGTAGCTTCCAAGCACTGACGGAGGTCGCCGAGTCGATCGACCGATTAATCGTTAATAACAACGAAGAAATAGCTTGCGAGATGGCGCGCCGAATAGAAGGCGCCATAACCGGATATAGAATCTCTGCGTATTCTGCTGGCTCAGTGCGAATGGCTTGCTTTAACGAACGAGATACGGGCTCTTTGAACGACTCTACTAAACGATCGCCACCACTGGCTAATTCTTTATCAATCGCAGGCGACAGAACCTCAGCCACATCATTGGTTCGATGTTCAAGGCTCTCAATACGATTTTTAAGATCGGCCAGTTGATCGGCGTTACCACCAACAATAATGCGCCGCAATTCATCTAGTTGACTCATGACTGCTTAGTACGCCATTCAATCGTGCCTAAAAAAATCTACAATTAACTGCTACGTAACTTTACCGCGACTTCATCCAGCATCAGCGCCAAGGTTTGGCGGCTAACTTTGTCGGATTGTAATTCTTCGCGTTGCAGATTTAATTGCTTATTAAGTTCATCTTGCGCGACTTTAGATTGCCCGAGCAGTTCTTCATGACTCTCTTGCAGCGCCGCTTTCACCGCAGCCAAATCTTGATTTGCCTGATCTTCCATCAAAGAGATTGAATGCTGTAGCGTAGTGCGCGCATCCTCCAGCGTTTTATGCAGGGCATTCATCTCGGCGTCGCGCTTCTTTTGTTCTTGGCCAATCATTTTGTCCAAGCGCGATAAGGATTCATTGACGGCGTCGTCCATGCCCGCCATTTTCTCAGTTAAGCGATCCTTAATTTGCTCAACGTCTTGCTCTAAACGCGCTTCGAGTTGAGCAAAACGGTGCTCAAAGTCGCTTACGTATTTGCCGAATAAAATATCTCGGACTTTGTCTATTTCACCTAAGCCCGGGTTAATCACTTCGGCTTTACTTCGTTTTGTCGAGTCGTTCATACTGCACCTCTGCCTAGTTGATTTGTTCTAAACGATAACCGTGTCTGTACACTGATATTAGTTGCCAATTTTCTTGTTTGTCTAACTCAAGCTTGGTACGCAAGCGGCTGATATGTGTATCAACCGTTCGCGTATTCAATTTAGCACTAGTGCCCCACACCATTTCAAGCAAATGGCCTCGGGAAATCACCCTACCTAAATTTTTAAACAAAAACAAAGCCAACTCATATTCTTTTTGAGTCATTTCGACATGCTCATCGTTATAGAACATGCGCCGTAACTTTGTATCGATTTTGTACGGAGGAAAGTCGTAGGCGTCCGACGTATTTTCATCGCCGAAACCCATGCGTCGAGCAATAGCATTTACCCGCGCCATCGTCTCTGCTTCACGTACAGGTTTGGTCATGTAGTCGTCGGCCCCGGCTTCCAAGGCCGCAACAATGTCTTGTTCTGCGTCGCGTTGAGTAATAAACACCACCGGCACCACCGCATCAAGATGAGCTCTGAGATGGGCTAACACTTCTATCCCAGAAACTTTTGGTACATTCCAGTCGAGTAAGACGAGGTCAAAACTGTCTTGCTTGTACGCTCTTATAAAACTATTGCCGTCTTTGTAGACAGCGCATTGGTGACCGGCCTCTTCTAACCAGGCAACTAGCAGGTCTGCCTGATCTTGATCGTCCTCTAAGATTACAATTCTCATTTTCCCCTCGACGTGTGGCTAAGTCTTACCATCATTCTGTCTTAAAATATTGTTTTTAAATAGACTGTTGTCGCAATTCTTACAATATGTCACACAATAGTGTACCTCTAAAGCGAATAAAATGCGGATAAAAATACGAGGATGATACAAATAGTTACGATCATGAGAGTATGTTAAGTTTGCGGTTCAGGTCAGGTTCTAACTTAAACTTGAGCGCTGTTTTGGTCGAAGACAAACCACTTGGCAGTCTCTACGGCGTTGCGTAACTCTGGTCTTAACTAAGCAAAAAGACAAAAAACAATCGACGATACGAAAAAGACGACAGATTATATGAGCCCAACAGAAAAATTATTAATTGGCGGCAACGGTGCGCAGACCGTTTTTATGGACCCTAGAATGGCTAATCGTCATGGCATGGTCTCTGGCGCAACCGGCACGGGAAAAACCGTGACACTACAAATATTGGCTGAAAATTTTTCGCGCATCGGCGTACCGGTATTCTTAGCCGACGTCAAAGGTGATGTATCCGGCATTGGCAAAGAGGCCAAGCCACATCCTAAAATTGACGAACGGATCGACACCATCGGCATTGAAGAGTATGAAATGCAGGCCAGCCCGGTCGTGTTCTGGGATTTGTTTGGTAAAAAGGGCCACCCTATCCGCACCACCGTCAGCGAGATTGGCCCCTTGTTGCTTGCCAACCTGCTGGAGTTGAACGAGACCCAAACGGGCATACTCTATTCGTGTTTCAAAATAGCTGACGATCAGGGTTTATTAATCCTTGATTTGAAAGACTTGCGCAGCATGCTGACATGGATGAGTGACAATCGCGCCGACTTGAAAAGCGAATACGGAAATGTCTCCAGCGCCAGTGTTGGCGCTATTCAACGAGGCTTATTAGTGCTCGAAGAACAAGGTGCGGAGTTTTTGCTTGGCGAACCAGCGATTGAGCTAGATGATTTAATGAGCCAAGATTTTTCAGGGCGCGGCGTTATTAACATCTTAGATGCGAGCAAACTTATACAAAAATCACCAAAGTTATACGCCACTTTTTTGCTTTGGTTGCTCTCAGAGCTGTTCGAAACCCTACCCGAAGTTGGCGACCCAGAGAAACCTAAATTTGTATTGTTTTTCGACGAAGCTCATCTTTTATTCAATGACGCGCCAAAGGTATTGGTCGATAAGATAGAACAAGTAGTCAGGCTAATTCGCTCCAAAGGTGTGGGCGTCTATTTTATTTCGCAAAGCCCCTTAGATGTACCCGAAGAAATACTCGGGCAGCTGGGCCTTAAAGTGCAACACGCTTTGAGAGCGTTTACACCCAAAGATCAAAAAGCGGTGCGCACTGTCGCCGAAACGTTTCGCAGCAACGAGAACATCGATACCGCCGAGGTAATTACGCAGCTTGGTGTTGGCGAAGCATTGGTGTCTAGCTTAGACGCCGATGGCATACCTACTCCAGTCGAGCGTGTATTAATTCGCCCGCCTGAATCGCGCATTGGCCCAATGAACGACGAAGAGCGCAGCGAACAGATCAAGCGATCTCCATTTCGTGGGCGTTACGACGACGCTCTAGACCGCGAAAGTGCCTATGAGATGCTGAATCAGAGAGCCGAGCGTCAAGCCGCAGATGAACAAGCGCTTGAACGCGAAGAAGCCGTGAGAGCGGCAAGCGAAAAGTCATCTAAGAGCCGGGGCCGACGCTCAACTCGACAGACCCCTACCGAGGCATTTGTAAAAAGCGCAGCTCGAGCAATCGGCTCACAACTGGGCAGAAGAGTGATTCGCGGTATTTTAGGGTCTTTGTTTAAAGGATAAATGACTGGGCAAAATAGCGCGGGTTATTGTTTTTCCGGTCGAAGCTTTGGGCTATAATCGCGCCCAATTTGGTGCCAGTGACAAGCTTTATCGCTTTGGCTGTGCAACAAACACAACGTCTTTAAACACAACGACAAATACAACGACAAACACAACGACTTCTAATTAGTTCAGTTTTAGTCTAGTTAGTTAAGTTTTAGTCCAAGCCGCATTAGGTGAGAGTATGAGTGACGAGCAAATGAATGATTCGACCTTTGGTCGACTGTTTATCATTATGATAATCGCAATGACAATAATGACTGTGATTATTGTCGCATTAGCCATCTGGGCTGCTAGCGACGTCAATTCACGCTTAGACGAACGCTCAAGCCTTGAAAACACAAATGCGGTCGCTGAGCGGATATCACCAGTAGGCCAATTTTCTGCGACCACTGTAGCCGCTGCACCAGCGGTAGCTGCTGCGCCGCTAAGCGGCGAACAAGCTTATGCCAGTTGCGCCGCTTGCCATGCCAATGGCACATTAAATGCCCCCATTGTTGGCGACCAGGCCGCTTGGTCGCAGCGCTTAGCCAAAGGCATTGAGACGCTTTACACCAATGCCATTGGCGGTATCGGCAGCATGCCAGCCAAAGGCGGTAATAGTGCCTTGAGTGACGACGATGTGCGCAAAGCAGTCGACTACATGTTGGAGCAATCTAAATAGAGATAGACTCTAAAGCCCGTTAAGCCAAGGTAGCGTGTCGATTCGACAGAAATACGTCGATTCATAGTACTTCGGCTTAATAATACTTCGGCTTATAAAGCCAAGATAAAACCAAAGCTGAACAAATAAAAAAACCCGCTTAAGCGGGTTTTTTGATCTTGAATTAGGGCTAATTCAACTAGCCAAGCAAGTGCTCAATGGCGGCTCGCTCTTCGCGTAATTCGTTTTCGGTAATATCCATACGCGAGCGGCTGAACTCGCTAATCTCCAATCCTTGAACAATTTCATATTCGCCATCACGACAGGTGACTGGGTATGAATACATGATGCCCGGTTCAATGTCGTAACTGCCGTCACTAGGAATAGCCATACTAACCCAATCACCATCAGCAGTGCCCAAGGCCCACGTGCGCATATGATCGATAGCCGCCGCTGCCGCCGAAGCCGCACTGGAGGCGCCTCGAGCTTTGATGATGGCTGCGCCGCGCTCTTGCACCGTTGGAATAAAGTCGCTTTCTAACCAGTTTTGATCAACCAGAGTCGACGCGGCCTTGCCTTCAACCTCGGCATTAGAAATGTCAGGATATTGCGTATTAGAGTGATTGCCCCAAATAGTCATGCGCTTAATATTTGCGCTGTGTGAACCCGTTTTCTCAGCCAACTGACTAAGTGCGCGGTTATGGTCTAGGCGCGTCATTGCGGTGAACTGTTTAGCATCCAAATCAGGTGCATTAGCTGAAGCAATTAGGGCGTTGGTATTGGCCGGATTACCGACCACCAAAACTCGAATGTCTCGGCTGGCAACTTTGTTAATCGCCTTGCCTTGTGTCGAAAAGATGGCTGCGTTCGCCTCGAGCAAATCTTTGCGCTCCATACCAGGCCCACGCGGGCGAGCACCAACGAGTAAAGCATAGTCGGTGTCTTTGAATGCGACCTCAGGATCATCTGAAATAACGACGTCTTCTAACAAAGGAAAGGCGCAATCATTTAGCTCCATCACCACTCCCTCAAGGGCACCCATGGCCGGAGTTATTTCTAGGAGTTGCAATATCACTGGTTGATCGGGGCCGAGCATCGATCCCGAAGCGATACGAAATAGTAATGCGTAACTAATTTGGCCTGCAGCACCAGTCACGGTAACGCGAACTGCTTTTTTCATGGTGTGTCCTCAATAAAAAGGGCTTGTGAGATTAAAAGAAAGTCGTGGAAGCTAAAGCATTGCAAGTCTATCAAAAAATAAGTCAGAGGCGCCATTTTTATGGGCCAAGGAGGTGGTGTCTTAAATTGATACAGCTCAATTTAACAATAATCTGAACGAATTAAAATTTTGTCTCAGGCGATTCAAATCCGCCGGAATTGGATTTGCCAGCCCAGTAGCAACAGACTATGATTATGCAAAAGCGACGCGCTAACTCACGTTGAAAGGCTCATAAACCACGCCTAAAGACTCTACGAACGTGGTTGGTTCCGTGGTTGGTTCCATAGTTAAGATCGCAAAAGACAATAAGAATGGGAAAGAAAGTCGTCACAGCTCTTGGCTAGACCTTGTGACCCTCTTTGACGGGTATGGCAAATTCTAATTTTAGTACGTTGATATATCGCATCATTGGCAAACCTGAGGTTTGGCATGAAGATTATATCGACATGATGCACCAGGTTTTGGATGAAACCGACTCTTTTGACGACCCTCAAAATTTTTCCGAACTTGCGATCGGAGACCAAATCCTAAGTCGCATATCCAACACGAATGAAGCCTTAACCGCGTTCGGCTCTTTACTTGATCGCAGCCGCTTCAAAATGATTATCTTGGACGATGGCTTCGCCCCCATCTATCACAACGCGAACGCCAAAGAGCTGCTTGCGCATGTGATAGACAAAGAGGCACAAACGGCCTTAGACACGAAGATATTAGCGAAGGTTCGATGCGCAACAGATCAAAGAGATCAAAAAAAGAGCCTTGGTGACCACTCCAACCTCTGCGCTTTGGACTACTTTGACAATCACGGCGACCAAGTTTATCTGCGAACCATTGAAAATCAAAATAAGACCGACGATTTGATCTCGCGGTTTTATCTGCTGTTGGTGCTAGATCAAAGCCGTGATAGCAATCAATTAAACCAAGAATTAATCGAGCGCTATGACATCACTGAAAAAGAACACAAGGTACTAGTAAACCTAGTCCATGGCAAAACCATCAAGGAAATTGCCGACTTGTGTTTTGTGTCCGACAACACCGTTAAGTCGCATCTAAAAGCCCTTTTTCGTAAGACGCAGACCAAGGGTCAAGCCGACATTATTCGCTTGGTTTTGACGCATGAATCGCAAGTATTGGATTCGTATTTTGGCACCTCTCTCGCAAGTGGGCCAGAAGCCTTAGACACTAGCACAGAACGCAGCGTAGTCTTATCGGACGGTTTAGAAATAGCGTATCGAGAATACGGCCCCGAAGACGGCGACCCCATTATAGTTTGCCACAATGGCTATGGTTGCCGCTTGTCGATCCCGAACAATTACGAAACAGCGTGTTTAGCGTCCAATAAACGTGTGATCATTCCAGATCGACCGGGCTACGGTAAAACGCCATTTCTAAATCAAAAACCGGATACGTGGATCGAATCTCTCAACGAGTTTGTCGAAAAACTTGAACTAGACTCCTACGAAATTTTAGGCAGCGTCTTAGGCAGTTGCATTGCTTTGGTGTTTGCCGAGCAGGCCGATCGGCGCTTAAAAGCAGTTCGGCTTGCAAGCCCTGTTTTCGTTAACACACGTAAAGATGGTGAATATTTAACCGGTATTTTTGCGCCCAGCGTGCGCTTGGTTCGCGCGTCAAAACGATTTGCTCGCGAGATTTACGAACTCTGGTTAAAGAGTGTCACGATGAACTTATCAACTCATTACCGCAGCATGCTTGAACGCAGCTTAGGTGACGCCGAAGTCGAGCTATTCGAAAAAGACGGCACTATCGATCTGATGATCAAAACGTTTCACGAAGGCAGTAGTCGGTCGTTACAGGGGATCTCAGGTGAGATGGTGTACTGCATCTCACCGCGTAATATTGATTTAAGCAAAATCAGCGTTCCAGTTGATCTTTGGTGGGGCACGCAGGACAATCGCGTCTCCAAGCAAGGGGTTGAGAATCTTGCTTCACAACTGCCAAACGCCAAGATCCACATCCGAGAGGGTTACAGCGAACACATATATTATTCCCTATTTAAGGAAATCATCGCCTAACGACGGCGCTTGACCGACAAAACATTTGGGAGCTGTTCCAATTTCGAAAGCAGTCGACTCATCGCCTCAATACCCGAGACTTCTACGACGACATCCATCTTCACTGATTGATCTTGTGGGTCAGTACGGGTATTTAGCTCAAGCACATTGGTTTTCTCGTCGGCCAACACAGTCGAGACATCACGCAGTAAGCCTTTGCGATCAAAAGCGGTAACCAAAATCGACATCGGATACACACGCTCTTGATTTTTACCCCAATCAACCTGCACGACACGTTCGCTGGCTTTGTGTTGCTGATACAAAATATTAGGGCAGCTTTCTCTATGAATGGTGATGCCCGCGCCGCGAGTCACGTAACCCAATACGGTGTCTCCGGGCACTGGCTGGCAACACTGGGCCAATTGCGTCATTAAGTCACTGACGCCTTCTACCGACAAATCCGCGGGCCGACTGTCATCATTGGCGGCGGTTGAAGATTTAAAGCGAAGCTCCAATTGTTCATCGCTTTGATCGACTTCAGGGCGAATCAACTTTTGAGCCGTCGCCGCGGCTCTGCCTGGTTTGATCGAACCGTCAACCAATTTAAAAAATAATTCGTCGGCGTCGTGCGCACCTAGCTGCTTGGCGAGTTGTTCATAACTCACGTCGCTGAGGCTCATACGATCTAATTCTCGATCAAGAATACTGCGCCCATGAGCCAAGGTTTGCTCTCTGTTTTCGTGACGGAACCAATGCTGTATGCGCCCCCGCGCACGCCGGCTGCGGGTATATCCTTTGTGCGGGTCTAGCCAATCTAAGCTTGGACCACCCGTTTTAGACGTAACGATGCTGACTTGCTCGCCATTTCTGAGTTTGTACGTCAGCGGCACCATTTTGCCATTTATCTTTGCCCCGCGGCAACGATGCCCCACTTCGGTGTGGATTGCGTAGGCAAAATCAATCGGCGTACTGCCAAAGGCCAAATCGACTACGCGCCCTTGTGGGCTGAATACGTAAACTCGATCTTCAAAAACTTCGTCCTTGACTCGATCAACAAACTCGCTGGCGTCGGCCACCTCATCTTTCCACTCGAGTAATTGACGCAGCCATGCAATTTTATTGTTAACCGCATCGTCGGTTGAGCGACCACCCTCTTTGTAACGCCAATGCGCAGCAATACCAAGCTCGTTGTACTCATGCATTTCGTGAGTACGAATCTGTACTTCAACGATTTTTCCAGACGGGCCAATAACGGCCGTATGTATAGACCGATAATTATTTTCTTTAGGCGTCGCGATGTAATCGTCAAATTCACCGGGAATGTATTTCCAAGCTGTATGAATTGCACCGAGTGCCGCATAACAGTCTTGCACAGAATCGACCAGAATGCGCACCGCACGAACGTCAAAGAGCTGTTCGAACTCCAGCCCCTTTTTCTGCATTTTGCTCCAAATGCTATAGATGTGCTTTGCGCGCCCGCGAATCTCGGCGTTAACATTAACCGCCGTGAGTTGCTCAGTCAGTTGGCCAATAAACTCATCAATAAACTGTTGACGGTCTACTCGGCGCTCTGACAGCTTCTGGGCAATGCTCTTATAAATTTCAGGCTCGATATATCGAAAGGATAAATCCTCTAGCTCCCATTTGAGTTGCCAAACCCCCAAACGATTAGCCAAGGGCGAGAATATCTCAATGGTTTCGGAGGCAATGCGTTTGCGTTTTTCCTCGCTCATTGCTCCGAGAGTACGCATATTGTGCAAACGGTCGCAGAGCTTTATGAGTACAACACGCACATCGTCGACCATGGCCAACATCATTTTACGCAAGCTCTCGGCCTTTGCGTTTTGGTTAGACTTATTACCTTGATCGGCGAACTCTTGAATCACCTCCATTTTGGTAACGCCATCAACCAATTTAGCGACGTCTAGACCAAACTCTTTTTGCAACTGCGTCACGGTCACGGAGGTGTCCTCCACGGTATCGTGCAGCAAAGCGCCAATCAGAGTGTCGCTGTCCATGCCAAGCTCATGGGCAATCGCAGCGACCGCAAAGGTATGGTTTACGTAGTCTTCTCCAGAGCGTCTCTTTTGGCCGGCATGCGCTTTGATCGCGAAATGAGCAGCGCGTTCTATGCGTTTGAGCTGTTCATCACTGCGGCCACTCGCTACCCCTTGCAACCATGCGGCCACATTTTCTGCGGGAAGTTCCATCTCTGAGATGGATTTAAGAGCAGCTAAAACCATAGTTCATTAACATCAGCAAATTGAACTAAACACTCAACTGCTTGAATATCTATTGAGTGCTTATTGAATACCTAGTCGAATCAAGCAAAGACGCGTTATAAGCATCCTCAGAAGTAGTAATTTGTTTTTACGCTGTTTTGTAATTTAAGACAAGGCGTAAACGTCTCTTTAATAAGCTACGGTGTGACGAATGGGATGAATAATTCTGTGCAAAGAATAAGGCTTAGAGAAGATAACAACCCAATAAGGCGGGGCTGATGTGACGCTGCTTATTCAACTCGTTTATTTTTGAACACGGCTTCGGTCATCATACTGGCTTTGTCGAGCAACTCTTGATACTCGTCCTCGACCTTAGAATCGATCACTAAGCCACCGCCTGCTGAGTAGCGAGCCATGCCGTCCTTGACTACGATCGTGCGTATCGCAATGTTAGTTTCCATGTTGCCATCGGCTCCGATGTAGGCAATTGAACCACAATACAGCCCACGCCGATGTGGCTCGAGTTCTTCGATAATTTGCATCGCGCGAATCTTAGGTGCGCCAGTCACCGAGCCACCAGGAAAACAACTTCGAAGTAAATCCAAGACATGAAGATCTTTTTTTAGCACCCCGGTCACGGTACTAATCAAGTGATGAACGTTTGCAAAACTGTGCAACTCGAACAGTTCAGGCACCTCGACACTACCCAACTCGCAACATCGCCCAAGATCGTTGCGCATCAAATCAACGATCATCACGTTTTCGGCTCTGTCTTTAGGCGAGTTTTTCAATGACTTTGCAACGGCTTTATCGACAGCTTTATTGTGGTGCGCACGAGGTCGAGTGCCCTTGATCGGGCTGGTTGTTACCTTTCTGCCCCATGAGTGAATAAAGCTCTCCGGCGAATTAGACAAAACCTGGGCAAACGGAAAGTTCATGTAAGCTCCGTATGGCGCTGGGCTACGGCGTCTTAAGTAGCGATAAGTCGGCCAAGGATCACCAACGACTTGCGCTGCAAAACGCTTGGTTAGATTGACTTGATAACAGTCTCCCTCAATCGTGTAATCGCGCACTGTTTTAAACAGCTGACGATATAAATCACGATCTAAGTTTTCCTCCAACATGGCACTTAAAAGGCCCAGCCCAGCTTCTTCATCGTCAAGGTCAGCAAATTCGTCATTGATCGCCAATTGCGATTCAATAATGCCCAGCCACTCTTCAACAATATTAAGAGTTGTTGGGCACTCGCCTTGATAAACAATAAAACTGCATTCCTGCTGGTGATCAATCACTAAGACAACGTCATAAATCCCCATCGCCATCAATGGTAACGCTTCGTCATCAGAGGCCAAATTTGGTAATTGTTCGTACAAGCGAACTAGGTCGTATGAAAAGTAACCCAAGGCGCCGGGCACATAAGGGCTTTGCAGATCTTTGTCTTTTATTGATTTACCTAAGGCCGCCTGCAAAATAGCGAGTGGGTCTCCATAAAGCTTTTCATCGACAGCGGCTTTTCTGAATTTTGTAAACTCTCCGTTATGCACCAATGTGCTGGTCGGTTTAATGGCTAGTACGTCGTAATTGGCATGCGCGCTGTGTTCATCTTTGTCTGCGATAACACCGCTGTCGAGAAAGATAGCCCACGGCTGATCTGCCACTTTCTCAAACAAAGCAGCGCTATCAAGGTAGGGCTGCATGATTTCAGTGATGGTTAGTGTCGTCATTACTAAAGCCGAGGTAAAAATTGAGGTTCAAACGCACATTCATTGTCGATGGGATTAAACAATGTTGGTGTTTTTGTGCTGGGCTTATTGAATTCAAAATAAATGAACATGGCTAGGAAGGCTCGGTATTCACGACACTCTTGTTATGGATTACTTTATTGTTGATTCTGTTAGCGGGCCTTAGTTTACTCAATGCTGGCTTTCTCAGTACTGGCTTTCTGAATACTGTCTTTTTCAATATTGGCAAGCTCACTATTGGCAAGCCCACTGCGATAGTCTACAAGCTCTCGCAAGACAGACGTTGCAAACTCGCCCGACGGCAAGGCAAAAGATAGAATAAGGTTCTCGCTGTCAAAACGCCAAGTCATGTCTCGCGGCAAACACCGAGTACTTCGTCGTTTATATTCTAAACCAAGTTGCTCAAGACCATCTTGTAAATCAACACAACTAGACATTGCTCGTTGCTCGTAGCCCAATAAGTCAGGGTCAAGATTTTTACTCGCAGCGTCAAGCCTGCGCCCCCATAATGGTGCACTAGGATGAATATCTCCTGCGAGTAGACGACTCGTAAGATCCTCATTTGAATCGGTAATGAAGAAGGATTGACTCCCATTTAGTATGGCTGGCTCCGCCACCTCAAGATTAGCCCACCGCTGGTCGCCAACTCTTTGAGACACCACACAATTAAACAGCCAACTGCGAGCCGCCGATACCCACATTGCCTCTTTGTCTTTTAGCCTTTTTTTTGACCTTCCGTGTTTTGATCTTGCAGGCTGTTGTGTTACCCGTTTGAGAAATTGCGCGGCCTTAATAATATTGCTCGCTTGAAAACCAAAACGCTGCTCACCGAAATAGTTTGGCACACCCTTTTCGCTAAGCAGTTTGAGGCATTTTTTTAAACCGCTTAGGTCGCCGCTTAAATCGCGTATGGTGATTTCAAAATGGTTATTGCCGTGTGCACCAAGCCTTAACTTTTTTGCGTGCCTGGTTAGTTCTAGTATCTCTACGCCTTCACATTCAAACTCTTCCCAGTTGAGCGCATCGCCTGTTGGCCGATAGATGCTGAACCATTGCTCTGTCGATGCAAAGAAATCTTTACGACCACAATAGGCGACATCACGGCGGCGAACATGAGCAAAACGTGCCAACTCGGCAGCGACTTTGGCCGTATGATTTAACGTCTTACGCAGACGCACGCAGATGTGTTCACCTTCTCCACTGAGTTCAAAGCCGAGGTTCTCTACTACCTTGAAATCATCCGGCTTTGATTTCACTAGCCCAGTGTTTGCCGGGCGGCCATAAGCATAGGCCCAGGCCTGCATAAGAGACTGCCAATTTGCGGCCTGCGAGTTCGCACCTTGAATTAGCACAAGTTTGCCTGCATATTTAAGATAAGTTTAGTTAGGGAGTCGATTATGGAACCCATTTTTGTTGGCGGCATTCTTGTTGTATTAGCATTCATTATTCTTCGATCAACAGTGATCATCGTTCCTCAGGGGTTCGAGTATACGGTTGAAAACTTCGGACGTTATACCAAAACTCTTAGCCCGGGGTTATCGTTTTTAGTACCCATTTGGCAGCGAATTGGTCACAAGCAAAACATGATGGAACGCGTTCTTGACGTGATGTCTCAAGAAGTCATTACCCGCGATAACGCCGTTGTGCGCGTAGACGGAGTCGTGTTTTTTCAAGTCATTGACGCGGCTAAGGCGTCCTACGAAGTTAACCAGCTCGAGCTGGCAATTCTAAATTTAACCATGACTAATATCCGTACGGTGCTAGGCTCGATGGATTTGGATGAATCGCTGTCAAAACGCGATACCATTAACTCGTCACTATTAACCGTGGTCGATGAAGCTACCACCCCTTGGGGCATTAAAGTAACCCGAATCGAGATTAAAGACATCGCCCCGCCTCAGGATTTGGTTGACGCCATGGCTCGGCAAATGAAGGCCGAGCGTGAAAAACGAGCGACGGTGCTCGAGGCAGAAGGTTTCAAACAATCCGAAATCTTACGCGCCGAAGGTGAAAAACAATCCGTGGTTCTCGAGGCAGAAGGCCGGCGCGAAGCGGCGTTTAGAGATGCTGAAGCGCGTGAACGAGAAGCTCAAGCCGAGGCCAAGGCGACCAACATGGTGTCCACCGCGATCTCTGAGGGCAATGTACAAGCGATTAACTACTTTGTCGCTCAAGAGTATATGCAGGCTCTCAAGGCCATTGGCGGCGCAGACAATCAAAAAGTCATCTTTATGCCTTTGGAAGCCTCGAATGTGATTGGCTCAATCGGCGGCATCACGGAGTTGGCAAAAGAAGCGTTTAACAAAGACGAAAAGGCTTAAAGGAGGCCAGCTAATGCAAGAACTATTATCCGTCAGCTACTGGCACTGGTTCGCGCTCGCCTTTATTCTGCTCGCGCTTGAGATTACCGCGCCCGTTACGTTTTTCTTATGGCTGTGCTTTGCCGCTCTTGCCTCGGCTATTGTGAGTTTGATGTTTCCAGAGCTTGGCTTGGCCACTCAATTGTTTTTGTTTTCCTTGTTTTGCGTTTTATCTATCGGCCTTTGGTGGCGATTTGGTTTTACCGGGCGCGAAAAGCAAACCGACAATCCAACCCTCAACCGCCGTAACGAGCGTTATCTGGGCCGAGTGGTCAAACTCAGCCAAGCAATTGAAGGCGGAACCGGCAAAGTGACGGTAGAAGACAGCCAATGGAAAGTAACTGGTCCAGACCTGGATGCTGGCACCATGGTTAGAGTCACTAAAGTTGATGGCAGTTTATTCCACGTAGAACCCGTAAGCTGATCTGGTCATTTATGGTTTTGACGGGCCAATAACGCCAGCTAACTTGATTCCTGTGGTGATCTGGAGTCGGCTAACTGACAAGTTTGGCAAAGCTGAAATTGACGGATCGTGACAGATCGATCGATGACTCAAAGGTCTGTGCCCTTATAGCCTTCGAACACCTAAGTTGCCCAAACCTTCGGGTATACTCGCGACACGTTTCGACTCCTTATCAATAAGATTAAGCATGAATAAACCTCAAACCCTCTTGTTTGTGGCTGTAGCCTTAGTCGCGATCGGCATTGGGCTGTTTGTGCAATCAGGGCAACGCACTGCCCCCACAGATTTGTCTTTAGACAAAATCATACTATTGCCGCAACCCAAAGAAATAGGCGACGTCAGGTTTACCAATCATCTGGGAAAACCCTTTAGCAAAGAAAACTTGCTTGGTAAATGGAGCATTTTGTTTTTTGGATTTACCAATTGTCCAGACATATGCCCCACGACCTTGCAAACCCTCGCACAAGTTAAGGCCACATTAGAAGCTCAACAAGCGTGGAAACCCTATCAAGTAATTATGATTTCAGTCGACCCCGAACGTGATTCGATTGAACGCATGAATAGCTACGTTCCTTGGTTCGATAATAGCTTTATCGGCTTGGCTGGCGAGCTGGAATACACGCGACAATTCGCCAAAAATTTAGGGGTTTTGTTTTTCAAAAGTCAGCAAAGCAGTGACACCGTTTATGAAGTCGACCATAGCGCCTCGCTTATTTTAGTTAATCCGCAAGGCCAATACGCTGGTGCGATTACGGCGCCGCACAAACACGAAGTAATCGCCAACGATTTAAAGCGTTTGGCACAAACGGTCGCGTTAGCCAACGACTCATCAATAGCTGACGCCGTTGACTTAACTAAACCAGACACGTCTGCATCGCAAATTACGTCTGCGCTCTCCTTTAGCCAAGCTTGGATTCGACCTGCACCGCCAAGTGCTTCGAGCCTAGCCGCCTATATGATCTTAGAGAATCGATCAGAGCAAGACATCGTCATTGTCGACGTCGAAGCCCCAGATTTCGCAATGGCAATGATCCATGATACGGTTTTTGAAGAGGATATTGCCAGCATGCGCCATCTGGACGAACTTCGCATCCCGGCTGGTCAACAAGTAAAGCTCACGCCCTTGAGCACCCATATGATGCTAATGCGCCCAGCCAAGCCCTTTCCAGAAGGTAGCTTTACTCGAATCACCTTGATTGATGAAGATGATCGCTCTTACCCGCTTTTAGTCGAGGTTAAAAAAACGAGCGAATAAATCTGTAAACCTCTTAGGTTTTATCAAACTCTATTGGGTTTTGTAGCGGCTCAAATTAAAGGAGCCAGAAACAAAAAAGCCGCCAACATTAGCCCAATGGCTATATGTTGACGGCTTTTGTATTAGTGCTTCTAAACTAGTTTGCTGCTTATATTAAGCACTAGATATCCCAATACATCGCATCTTCTAACTGGTCGTTCGCTTGTTGCAAACCCTTGTTAGTACGACTCATGATAATCAAATTACCGCCGCGAACGGGCTTAACTCGGCTAACATAACCTTCATAGCCTGCATCTAGCATTTCGCCCACGGGAGCGCCTTTGATGTAAGCAAACGTCACCTGACCATCGTCCGTTTCAAGGCTGGCATGCAGGCCTTTGTACTGACCCATTGGGCAGATGCGGCTGAACTGAAGGTTACTTAGAAACTTAAGCTTCATTTCGCCATCGTAACTGGCTAATAAGGTATTGGCCGACTTGTTGGCCTTATTGGCATCCCAAATCGGTGTCACCGCTTGCTCATTCATATGCTCAACGACGCCAGATAACAAGGCTTCGTAATCGCTACCAATATCTTGGTTGAACGAAAACTGACCGCTGGCTAAAAACCCACCAACAAACAGCGACAACGCTAGGCAAGCCGCGATAGCATAACGACGCATGGGTTGAAATGCGACGACGTTACCTGAGCCAGTACTGGCATCAAAGTCGTCTTGTTGACCAGCGTCTTCTTCCATCATTTCTTGATTTAGCTGCAAACGAGCAATCAAATCGCTCGGCATCGACACATCAAGACTGCGGGAAAGATCGTTGTCCATACGGCGAACACCAGCGACATACTTTAAGCAGTCGGGGCAATCTTTACTGTGCCTTACAAAGCCATGATCACCACTATTGGGATCTGAGAGTGCGAGACGTTTAAATTCTAGACAATTCATATTGATACTCATTTTTTCATTTGAAACGCTTAGGTGTTCCCGCTGTCAGCTAGTCTCCGACCACACCGAGTTGAGGCGCAGATTCGTGCCCCAAAATTTGTCGCATCTTTTTGCGCGCTCTGAACAGCCGAGTCATGACAGCACTCGAGCTGATATCTAAAATGGTTGCGATTTCATCGCACGAAAATCCGCCAAGCACCTGCATTTCAAGTGGCTCGCGGTAGTCCTGCGGCAAGCGCTTCAGAGCATTACGCAAAGCAAATGCTTCGGGACGGTCGTCGTACCCCATCGTGGCATCGGCTAACGTATCCATCTCTTCAACATCTTGGTACTGGAATTGTTTGCGCTCAAATTGACGGGCGTGTTCGCGTCTAAAGATAGTAAATAACCAACCTTTAGCTGCCTTGGCCTCGCGCAAGCTATCAAGCGACTTCCACGCACGCAAAAAGGCCTCTTGCATTACGTCTTCAGCCATGTTTTTGTCTTTACACAGCCATAACGCATACTTGTAGAGGTCTTGCGAGTGCGCCTCAATAAGGAGCGCATATTTTCGTTTTTTATCCATGATGTCATAATTGACCTGTCCTTGATCATTTTCATTGCTTGAATCAGTCATTTTTTTTCAGTTTTTTCACAAATTTGTCCAGCCTCGCCAAAACCGCATCGGCTTGCTCTATGTGCAGCCAATGGCCCGCGTCTTCAATGGCGGAGACCTCCAGCTCTTTGAATAAGCTTTTAGTCAATAAAATATCGTCTTCCTCAACATACTCGGAGTTCGCGCCATATACCAATAGGCTCGGTCTATCAAAACGACGGTTTTTAACATCGCCACTAGGAAAGCCACTAATCTGCGGCATAAATTGCGATAGCACCGGTAAATTCAATCGCCAATAAAAGGCGCCTTGACGGCCCGCTAAGCTTTGCAAAAGGAACATCCTGGTAGAGACATCGGGGATATCACTTTTTAGTAATTCGTCAGCCTCTTTACGAGATTGTAAACCAGCAAGGTCAAGAGACAGTAGTGCCTCGATGTAAGGCGCATGGCTGGACGGATACTCTTTGGGCACTATATCTAAGATAGCCAGCCCCGCTACCCTCGACGGATTCAACAAGCTAAACAGCATCGCGGTTTTGCCGCCCATACTATGGCCACACAAAATAACGTGCTCGTAAGCCAGAGAGTCAAAGAGCGCAAGCAAATCTTCTGCGAGATCAAAGTATGTGTTCGAGCCATAATGCGGCGAGCGACCATGATTACGTTGATCGACGACCATCACGGAGTGATCTTGCGATAAGCGCTTAGCAAACGATCGCCAATTAACGGTAGAACCAAACAAGCCCGGGATGATCACCACCGGCGGCGCGTTGGCCGCTACAGGCTGCGACTCAAATAATTGTTCAATATGAAGGCTCATAAAATGGGTTTAATGGCGTCTGTAAAAACCTCGAGATCATATCTCGCTTTGACTTAAAATTAGGAGATGTTAGAGATATTACTATTAGTGGTTACGGGCGTCGCCACCGGTTTTTTAAACACCATGGCCGGTGGCGGTTCTATGCTTTCGGTGCCAATTATGATCTTTTTGGGCGTTCCCGGAACGATTGCCAATGGTACCAACCGAATTGCAATCTTGCCGCAGAATATCGCCGCCGTCTGGGCTTTTTATCGCAAAGGCGTGGCGAACTTTAGCTTAAGTTTGAGCCTGGCCGCGTGCACGATTCCCGGCACCTTGATCGGCGCTTGGCTGGCTACTCGAATACCAAATGACAACTTTAATGTTGTTCTGGCGGTGATTATGGTGGTGGTGCTAATTGTAATGGCCCTTCCTGATACTAAATCGGTGCAAGACAGAGCCGATGCCTCGCTTAGCCGTCAAAGAATGGTCGCCGGCCATGTCTGCATGTTGGCGATTGGTTTTTGGGGCGGATTCATTCATATTGGGGTTGGCTTTTTACTCATGCCGGTTCTGAACCGCGTAATGCAACTCGACTTAGTAACCACCAATGCGCATAAAGTGTTTATCGTATTGTGCTACACCGTTGTCGCGCTGATCGTATTCTCATCACAATTAGAGCTTATTTGGGCCTACGGCATTGCCCTTGGGGTCGGAACATGGACAGGCGCTTGGCTAGCCGCCAATATGCAAATAAAACATGGCATTGGCCCAATAAAAGTCACGCTCAATGTCGTGATCGTCGCTTTTATAATTAAGCTCTTGTTTTTCTAGTGTCTAATAAGCAGTACCTAGGATAGTAATACCAAGGATAGTAGTCAGTGGCACCTAGGATAACCTAGGATAATAGTTCTAGGATTTTTTACGCTTTAGCTCGGCGAAATAATCAACCGAGGTAGGCAAACCCATGACCTCTCGACGGAGTAAGTCCATTGCGATAGCCGTTGCCGTTCGTTGAAAGGCTAAGCGCGGCATGGGTAGGAAAAAACGCCGTGCACTCGGCGATTCAAGGCTTCCCCACGCCATCCAAACCGTCCCCACCGGTTTGTCAGGGCTGCCACCTTTTGGCCCGGCGATACCAGATATGGCCAAACCGACATCGGCTTGCGTTCGCTGCAAAGCGCCGTTTAGCATTTCTCTGACGGTGGCTTCGCTGACCGCACCATGATCATTTAGTGTGTCTTCGCTCACGCCAAGTAGTGATTTTTTCATTGCATTGGAATAAACCACAAAGCCACCATCAAAAACGTCGGAAGCGCCAGATTCACTGGTAACGCCAGCCGCAATTGCGCCACCTGTGCAGGATTCGGCCGTCACGAGGCGTTTATTGGCGGCCAGCAATGCGCGATTTAAAGCCTGTGATAGACGAGTATTGTCTTTACCAATTACATAATCGGAGAACAAAGACGCAACCTTCGCCGACCACCGCTGATTCAAGGCGTCAAACTCTTCGCCAAGTGTTCTAAGCTTGACTTCGATTACTGGCATTTGCACTCGAAACCCAAGTTCAACCTCGTTTGGCCAATCAGGAAACTGTTTATCGATAATGTCTTGCAGACCCGACTCGGTAATACCAAAAAGCCGCAGCCGCGTGATCATTCCCTTATCACTTAGGTTCCCGTGATTACGAATCAGTGGCAACAGCTGTTCCTGCACCATTCGTTTTAACTCGCTAGGCACGCCTGGCGTGCACATCACCAGACACTTGCCATGCAGACAATGAAAGCCGACTGCGGAACCCACGGGATTCTCAATAATCTCGCAACCTTGTGGCAACTGGGCTTGAGTCAAATTCGATTGCGTAATGGTAAACCCGCGTTGCTCGGCCCATTGCTCTAGGTGCGCCAATGCCTTTGGATGCTGTTCCAACGGGGTTTGCATCGCCTCAGCCAAAGCTTGAGCGGTCAAATCATCTTGCGTTGGGCCTAGGCCCCCATTAATGATGAGCACATCGGATTCGCGGGCCAAACCATTAATCGCATCAATTAAAAGACGTTTATCATCGCCAACCACCAACTTCTTAAATGGCATTACGCCTAGGTCTTTCAATGCCTGTGAAAGCAGCGACGAATTACTATCAACGGTATCTCCCGACATGAGTTCATTGCCGGTGAGTAAGTAGCTTATTTTCATAATGCGGCCTGCCCTAGAAGGTTTGGGCGTATCAAATTAAGAAATTGGTAAACCAAGAAACAAGTATAGACGATTTACCCGTTTTCCTTATTTGTTGGGCTTAGTTGTTAGGGCTTGGGTTGGTTAGGCTTGCTTGGCGAAACTCAGGTTACGGCCTCTAATCATCGTCAAGTAAAAGAAGGATAATAGGCGCAACTTGAAAATCAGATCTCACCGGCACAGCGGAAATTTGCCCTTGAAGGAAATCGCTAAACCAAGTTTCAGCGATGACTAAATAACCTGGATCGGTAGGATGCAGTTGATCGGGGTCTAACAAGCTTAAGAACCCGCCCGGCTCATTGATAAAACGCGCGTGTAAATCCACTTTGTCGGCATTTCTATTGGCTATAGCGGAATTAATCGCAGCATTGTATTCAGCCAGATTTTGCGACTGACCTTGGCTGACGCCCGGCGCTCGCGGGATTAAGGTCGACACAATAGGTACGTAATTTTGGCTTCGAGCGATATCGATCATGACTTCAATATTCGCGCGTGTTACATCCGACGATATTCCAAAATTAAAGTCATTGGTGCCATACAAAATCAGGGCAAACTTTTGTTGCGCTGCGATAGTGCTTGCTGCGGAACTAAGATCACCGCTCATACGCTGCACTCCGGCCATTGAGCTAGACCCACCATTACCCCAGTTTTGCACGATGGCATTGGCTTGCATCTCATTGCTATCGCGAATAGTCGAATCGCCCTCAACAACTCGACACTCGTCTGGCGGGCCATCGTCTCGGTCTTCTTGCTTGTTTAAAATATTGGCTAAGTAAATCGCCGGGCACCCCCGATCGGTGCGACCATTGCCAACACTGTCACTAAAACGATTACTGAGGTTTCCGTTAAACCCATGACTAATGCTATCGCCGAACAGCACTACTAGCGATAAATCGGCTTCCTGCGATTGAGCTGTCATTGTAGTCGCCACGCAAGCGATAAGCGCCAAAACCAGTGTGAGTGCTTTTGTTTGCCTAGCCAAGAAATTCATTAGCGTTCATTCAATCTTATAGATTGCGACAATTCATTGTTTGGGAAAAATAGAGTAACTGGTAAATCATCAGGCGCAAAGTTCGGTAGCGTGATGTCGCCAAGCGTTAATTCAGCGCTCTCTGAGATTGTTGATTCAAAAATATTTGGCGCTTGGTCTGCACTAGTTGGCAAAGAGGAGACATCAGTTGCTATAAAAGGCGCTTTTGATATTTCTAGAGTAGCGAAATCTAATTGCCTGGAAACTGTTTCGTAACGCAAGGCTTGTTTATTAAGTTGCTGCCACGATACGCGGGCTTGGGTTTGAGAGATAAGGTCTACTTGCGGCCTGAAATCGGGCACCTCATTGGGCGTATTAACGCGGCTGATATCTGACCAACCCGCCCCTTCAGATTGGTTCATCATTATCACGTCGGTCTTGCCACTCAAGGACGAATCCCAAAATAACCACGCTCCATAGAGCCGTGAGTAAACAATAACTGGGTTCATATTAGAACCACCTTGATCAAATAAACTGCGCGCTTTCGACCAAGTAGACGTGCGTAAATCAAAGAAGGCACTTTTTAAATCGACTCTGCCCGAATCCCGCTCACTCCAAACCGCTGCAATGGTGTATTGATTTAACTTGCCAAGAGTCGAGGTTGCAATCGCGTGGTCTGTTTCAACGATCACCTCGGGCTCTTGCCACTGATCATCGATCAAAATAGATACCATTACTCGATTCAAACCAGACGTTTGCTGCTTCCAAGTTAACATGGCTTGCGGCCCAGACTGAGCGATTACCTTGCCAGCCAGCCCCATTGTTGCAAACAACAAGATGCTATAAAGGAATCCTTGTCTCACAGAACGCATCATCGGAAATGGTTACTCTATTGGTCTTCTAGTCTTCGTTAAGCAGAAAATTGATCACCGGCACCAACACTGTGTCAGCCGACAAAGAGCCAGTCACTGGCACGGCGTCGCGCAAAAACAAATCAAACCAACGTTCAGCCAAAAACAAATAACCTTGGTCGGTCGGATGAATCCTCAACCGATTTCCGGAATTGGTGGTCTCCAACCGCATAAGCTGAGGCCAACCGCCAGGAAAGTTAACAAACTCGGCGAACAAGTCCACCATAACGAGTTGTGGATCAGCCGCCGCAAGCTGGCGAATTTGATCGTTTATTGTAAACACTCGTGAATCGATCACGTTACTGGCGTCGCTACGCGGCAGAATGGTAGTGATAATCGGTTGAAAACCGGCGCGCGAGCGCGTGAGGCGCACAATCTCTTGCAAATTAAAGCGAGTCGTTGAGGTTCCGATTCCGTTGTTGATGTCATTGGTTCCGTAATTGATCAAGGAAAACCGACGAGTGGCGTCAGGAAATTGATTTCTCGACTGAGTCAAATTTGCGACAACGCGGCTGACTCCATTGGATGAATCTGAACTGGTCACGCCCCAATTAACAACAACGGCATCACGAATCTCGCGGCTACGCGCATTGGCATCAAGCACCGGAGAATTTAGATTAGCGGTTGGGCATTCTTGACCGGCTTGGCGCTCTGTTTCGTTGCGGAGCATGTGCCCAAGATAAATATCAGGGCAGCCCAAATTAGTATTACCATTACCGTTAAGAGGGCCTGGGACACCGATTTGGAAGCCAACACTGATGCTGTCACCATAGAGCGCAATCAGAGCGCCTGCATCAGCCTCTGTGGATTGTTGTGCTAAAGATGTAGATGAATAGGAAAGTAGGCAAAGAAACGTAAAGCCTTTAGCCAGTAAAGAGCCTTTAGCCAATGAAGAGCCCTTAGCTAATGAAGAGCCCTTAGCCAATGAAGAGCCCTTAGCCAATAAAAAGTCTTTAGCTGACAAAAGGCAAAAGCCATTGGCTAGCACCTTTTTAAACCTCTGCTTGTTATAAGAAGCGAACATGCTCTAGTCTAAGCGTATCGCTTGTGCAGCTTGATTAGTGGGAAACAGCAGTGAGACAGCTGAATCGCGCGGTAAATAGTCGGGCAAGGTTATATCCTCTAACTTCATATCTGCTTTGGCTTTGCTTAACCATTGCGAGTCAGCTGGCTCGGTGGCAATCACTTTTCGCGCCTCGATATACTGCCCAGACAGAAAATCATAGGTTTGCCAACGCACCAAAATATCCCCAAACTCGTCAAGCTCAGCAACGGGCCGATAGTCGGGAACCTCGTTAGGATCATTGAGCTGAACTTTCTCAGACCACTGGTTCTCATCAAGGCGGCGCGTCTTATAGAAAACGTCGTCTAAACCACCATCGTTACCCGACCAAAACATCCACAATGTGCCTCGCCCGTCATTAACTAAATTGGGGTTTAGATTCTCAACGCCATCTTCAATCAAGGGCTCGGCCTTACTCCATTTGCCGCTGTTACCATTTCTAGATGACTGGTATATCTGTGATTTGCCCTTGTCGAATTCGCTCCAAACAGCCAATGTTGTTGATGTCGAGAGCTTGACCAAGGTCGGTGTAACAATTTGATTCTCAGAACGGTAAATTATTTCTGGTTCGCTCCAAATCGCATCAGAGCCTTTACCAGATAATGAGGTCGACACCAAGTTATGTTCGCCATTAAAGGCTGACCAAATCAAAACAGCTTGGGTCTCTTGTGCATAAGCCAAGGTTGAAACCAAGCTTACGTTTAGCGAGATACTCAGCAAGAAAAAAAAGCGTAGAGGCTGCATATAAATGATGTCTGGCTGGTTATTTAAACGTTTGCGCTTAAGGATTTGGCGGCATTTTGCATACGCGTTCGCTCCCAGATCAAACGAAAACGGTTGCCGCCTTTTTGCTGCCACAAAACGGCTGATCGGATACCCGCAAGCAGCATCCCTCGGATTCGATCGGGCACTCCGTCAGTTTGCAGGTGAACTTCTTCGCCTTGAACAATAATTCGCGGCGACAGTGGGCTGATAAACCTCTGATAAAGCTCAGAACATGCAGTGACAAAATCGTCTTCAGACACGCCAGATAAACGCTCTACTTCCTGAGCAAATTCAGCGAAGGTGTGTTGGTCTCGATACAGATTGGCCTGCAGTCGTAACAAACCATTTGCGTAGTTCAAGACTTCCAAATGCTGACTGGCAGTATTAACCAAAGCACCTGTGGCAATGGTTTCTAGGCCTGAACTCAATTCGCTTAAGCCTCCGTAAACCGAAGGAGTATTGACCGCATCTAATACCGAAATAGATTTCAGTAAAGCGAGTTCTTCGCGCTCAATACAGGCGCCCGAACGCGCCAGCGACTGAACCGATGAGCACGCTTGTAGGATTGCCGCCAAGGCAATAGTTCTCTCGTCAAGCAGATTCATTTTCAAGTCGTCAGCGTTTTACCAATTTACAACTGATTTAGACAAGAGCGTAGCAATGCGCATCAGCAGTGGACAATCGAACACTAACTTATTCGTCCAACAAAAGATTGATAATCGGCGCTATGGTAATGTCTCGAATTGCCGGGATGGCGTCTTCCAAAAACTCATCAAACCATCTCTCGGCCATTAATACATAGCCCTGATCGTTTGGATGAAGACGCGTAGTGACAATCACGCCCCCGCCAATACCAAAAGTTTCGATTGGTAACAAGTTTGACGCGCCGCCCTGGCTACCGGCTCTACCGGCCAAACGAACGGCGCTACTTGGCGAACCGGGGAAATTCAAAAAGGCATTAAACATGTCGACAACCGGCACATTTTGCGAGCTGCCAATTCCGCGGATAGCATTGGTCAAGGGTTCGGTATCAAAACCGGATCTTGGCAACAAGGTAGACAGTGCTGGCGTGTAACCTAAAGACCTCGCTTGTGAGACCATTCGGGTCAAATTAAACGACGTTTGACTCCTCGAAACACCCTGGCCGGGGTCATTGGTGCCGTAGTGAATTAGCACAAACCGTTGAGCGGCATTCGGGAAACGTGCCGATTGGTTATTCAAATCTCTGGCAAGACGGCCAACGCCAACGAATGTGGTCGAGCCTCCTTCGCCCCAATTTACGACTCTCGAGTTTCTAAACTGACGCTCCCGCTCGACTCTGTCTCTGACTGGGGTATTCAAAATAGTGGTTGGGCATGGCACTGGCGGCGGGCCAAAGTCTAGCGGTCTATCGCCTTCGTTGCGTAGGATGTTTCGCAAAAAAATAGGCGGGCACCCAAAGAACTCAAGGCCCATTCCATCAAACGCAGTAAAACCGGTTGAAAACTGTACGCCCGTTATAATGCTGTCGCCAAACAGTGCGATTGATGATAGCGGTGTTTCATCCAAATTATCTACCGCCCAAGCTGGCTGGATAAAACAAACCAAGATTAGGCAAATAGAAAGAAAGTTCCTAACTTTTCTCATGACAAAAATAGGCCGACTAAAAAAATTGGGCTAGATAATATAAAAGAAGCCGCTCAGCGTATAGCGCTTAAAGCCAACTTATAACCGAAATTTTAACTTGGCCTTGGACTCTGGCTTAGGATGCGTTGATAAAAGGCAAGTTCTCGAGCCCAAGCGTCAATATTATTGCTCAACTGTTTGAAACCATGGGCTTCATCTTCATACTCGACATATTCGAAGGCTTGTTGTTGTTGCTGTAATACACCAACCAATTCTTGGGCGACGGTAGGCGGCACCACTTTGTCGAGCAAACCTTGAAACACAATCATGGCGCTCTTAAGTTGGCCAATTTTGTTGATCGGTGATCGCGTATAGAAATTAGAACTCTGTTGCTGGCTGGATTCAGCGCTGAATGATTCGCCGATTAATCGATCGACATAGAATTTTTCAAACTTGTGTGTTGCCTCGGCAAGGGTCACTAAATTGCCTATGCCATAGTACGATGCGCCGGCCTTAAAATAGTCAGGATACTCAGTGAGCGCACGCAGTACAGCGTAACCACCGGCACTTTTACCTCTAATGCACACTCGGTCAATATCTATCCAGCCTCGCTTCGCTAAATCATCGATGCCGTCGATGATATCTTTTGTGTCAATCTCGCCCCATTGCTCATACAAAGCATCGCGAAAGCGTCGGCCATAACCGCTGCTACCTCGGTGATTAACGTCAAAGATGGCAAA
The DNA here is from genome assembly GCA_937922925.1 of uncultured Arenicella sp. Taxonomy (GTDB): domain Bacteria; phylum Pseudomonadota; class Gammaproteobacteria; order Arenicellales; family Arenicellaceae; genus Arenicella. Next base: position 108,673 of record CALAKU010000002.1, read on the forward strand.
GCCACGATTCGTCCAAAATTGTTTTTGCAGATCAAAGTGGCCATAGGCTCTTGCCGTCGGCCCACCGTGCACCATCACTAACAATGGCGGTTTTGCTTTTTCGGACGTTTTGGCTTGGAACTCTTGATTCGTCGGCGGGTAGAAAAAACCGTATGCCTTGCAGCCATCCGAGCATTGATAACTAAAATGGCGAGCTTGACTTACCTCGAGCGTCGGCGTTTTCGATGCTCTAATGGTTCGATAATTTGACAGCCTATTTGACGACACGCTGATGCTCGCCAGCGCTGAAGACTCGACTTTAGACAAGGCGATAAATGTCACATTGCCAGCGCCATCAGTGCAAAGATGCTCGATTGTTCCACCGAACTCGAACCGCGAAACCACTTGCCGCGCCTTAGTATCAATCGCGATTAGAGAATCGTATTCTGGTCGGCTTTGGATCGCCACAATGCACTGATCTGTGACTTGCAGGACTCGACAATCGCCGTAAACCCAATGAGGGTAACCGTGTTCTGCTTCCTCTTGAGTAAGCTCGAAGAGTTTATTTTCCTCCAAGCTGAACTGATAGATATTCCAAAAATTTCGTGCTGGTTTAATCTGAGTATTCGAGGCGCCAGCGGCAAGATCATCTGCAAAGTCGGCAGAAAATATAAGTTCGCCGCCCGCGCTAAACATTAGCTGACATACGCTCGCCGCGCCTGCGCTCAAGCTTTGTAAAGGCACTTCTTGCAAGTTTGTTATCTTGGCTGATGACGTGGCATCCGACAGTGCTAAATCAGCGATCATTAATTGGGTATCGTCCCAAGGCATATTCGGATGCTGCCATTGAACCCAAGCCACCTTGCCCTGCTTTAAATCAACAACGAGATTAGAGTAAAAATCACTGCCATCAACCAAAGTTTGCGGCTCGCCGGCGGTTGTATCAATGACAACTAAAGCCATTGGGTTTGCACTGTGGTCTGATGAATCTTGCCGTTCCGCAATACACAAAACACAGTCATTACTTAGCCGATGCACATCCGTATACATCCATAAACTGTTTTGCGGTTTGCTGAGTTGCACCGGGCTATCCATACCCGGCATAGCTGAGTCGTAATCAGCCTGGTTGTTAACAGCCTTAGTGGATTGCGCCAAGCTAGGTTCAAGCAAAACACTCAAATCTTGCGAATACAAGCACTGGTCACTCTTGTTGGCAAATATAATCTGATTACCGCAGACCCAATAGGGTTTGCCGCCGTACTCATTGACCCTTGTTTGCAAATCAAATGGCGCGGGCGTAATGACCTGCTCTTGCCCTTCATGCAAACGCACCAAGACTGACCGACGCTTAGGTTCGTTTACAGCGCTTAAGAAAACAATCGAGCCATCGGCCAAGATACTGGGGTACGCAATTTTATCTGAACCTTTGAAAACAAGCTCAGCAGAGAGTAGCGATTCCCACTGTAAATAATCCATGCCCAAGTCGTTCAAGTCATAGCCGTTCAAATTTTAGCCGTTGAAACCATAGCCGTTAAAGCCCTAGTCATTTAAATTTTTGTCGACCAACTCCCACGTAACTTTGGCCTTTGTATCTATTTTGTGTTTGGCGTAGAAGCCATCGTGCGCTTCCAGCGCAGCCACAATTGGTCGAGCTGGTCCATACCTGGGCTTGTCAATAAGCAATAATGAGTACGTCTGCATTAACTGCACGCTTTCTATCCGCCCTTCTTTATCAATAAAGGCAATATCAAGGGGAGCCACCACGTTATTCATATGAAACTGAGGTGTTGTGTCGGTGTCAAAGGTAAACAAGATCAAGGTTGTGGCGATACGCTCGGCGCAGACACGTTGAAATCCAGCTGCACGCGTAACAACGTCACTTGCGTGCTTGGCTTCAACCGTCATGGTGGTGTCATCGGCCCGCTCAAACGTCACCTTAACCTTGCCCATCGCTTGCAAGGCAGGATTGTCGTTTTCACAGTTGATTTGCGCGCTGAGCAAACTTGGCGTCACCATACTCAGCAAAACAACCAGAGATAGATGTCTTATGATGGATAATGTCATACCTGCAAAGAATCCTTTAATATAGACTGAATTTGATCGGCTAACTGCAAGGCTCTAAGCCCTTGTAGGCCCGTGACCATCGGCATCGCCTGGCCTTGGGCAACTTCGATAAAATGCCCTAACTCAACCTGCAAAGGCTGCTCCGCGTCAAAGGAAACATGCTCGACTTCAAGACTTGGAAAGTTACCGTCCTCCGGCGTATCGCCTTTGGTAACAATGTCCAGCTCTTGATCCATCAAGTTGATACCGTAATAACCCTCGGGGCCGAAAATACGAAAACGCCGAAAACGCTTATTCGACACACGGCTGGCGGTAATGTTGGCTACCGCGCCGCCAGGAAAGGCCAATCTAACATTAGCCAAATCAACGTGATCGGTAATCACCGAGGCTCCTATCGCCTGCACATCCACTGGCTCTTCATCCACCAGTGAGAGCACTAAGTCCAAGTCGTGAATCATTAAGTCGGTAATCACATCCACGTCGGTAGCACGCTCAACAAAGGTACCTAAACGATGTACCTCGATGTATTTGGGTTCGGCTACTTTGGCGGCTACCGCACGCAGAGCCGGGTTGTATCGCTCTAAATGCCCTATCAAAAACGGCGCTTCGTTTTGCGCGGCCAGATCAACTAGTTTGCGCGCTTCGTCTACCGTAGCCGCAATCGGCTTTTCTATGAGTGTGGCAATACCTGCCTCAAGAAAGGGCTGTGCCACATCGTAGTGAGCTGACGTGGGCACAACAATACTCACCGCATCCACTAGATCGAGCATCTCCAGATGGTTGCTCGTTGCTTTGCATCCGTATTTTTCGGCGACGGCCGAGATTTCGTCGAGGCGAGTGTCCGCCAACATGACCAAGTCTACATTTGGCATCTGGTCGTAAATTCGAGCGTGGATTTGGCCAAGATAGCCCACCCCGACTACCCCAACTCGGGTCTTTTTAGTCATACCTATTAGAATTTGTGCTTTAGTTTGTAGTAGATGTTGTATTTGCTGTCGTTTAACAAAACTGGCGACAAATCGTTGCTCAGTGCAAAGATGTGTTTATTCTTGCTCGCACCAAAATCTTTGCTTGCGCGCTGATTATACGACAATTTGAGCGCTCGCTTGTGTACACTCTGCAAGCCTAACGAATATTTGAACTCTCAGCGCCAAAATGAGTACTTTAGTAATTGACCCGGTCACGAAATTAACCATTATCGGCCTGGGCAGTGATAGCGATTTGGTCAAAACAATACATGGGCATTTTGCTGACACCGGCGCATCGGTCACTGAACTGATCTCGCTGAGCAAGGGAAATAATGGCTTAGCGGCGGCCGCCTGCTTTGATCTTAAAGGCTCCTTCGATAGCGCCGATTTGCCTCTCGTTATTCGCCAAGCACTTGAAGCGCAAAAGGTAGACTTTGTTTTTCAACGCCAATCTCCACTCCCTATTCGGCTGGCCTGCTTTGATATGGACTCAACCCTAATTCAGATTGAGGTGATTGATGAGCTGGCTAAATATGCCAAGGTTGGCGACAAAGTTGCGGCGATCACCGAGAGTGCCATGCAAGGCCATTTGGATTTTAATCAGAGCTTTACCGAACGCATGCGCTTATTAAAAGGTTTAGATGCAAGCGTGATTGATTCGATTATCCAAACCCTGCCTTTAATGGATGGGGCCGAACGACTATTTAAGAATTTATCCAAGCACAAGATTCATACCGCTATTCTCTCTGGTGGGTTTGAGGTTTTTGCCAAGAATCTGCAAGAACAATTCGACGTTGACACCGTGGTAGCGAACACATTAGAGGTAGATCACGAGGCATTAACCGGACGCGTCATCGCACCTATTGTCAATGCCGATATAAAACGTGAACAACTAGAGCTACTGCAAAAAGATTTAGGGCTAGAGCCTGAACAAACCCTCGCGGTTGGCGATGGCGCGAATGATTTATTGATGCTGGACGCCGCCCATTTAGGCATCGCTTTTCGCGCAAAACCGCTGGTTCAACAAAAAGCAAATGCCGCTCTGAACTACCACGGCTTGGATGCCATTTTGTTTTTACTTGGCCTTAATCAGGATGACATTGTTATTTAAGTCAATGATTCTGAATGACGCAGACAGTGGTTTGCTTATTGCCCGCGTTTGATTGTTTGAACTTAGCTCGTTTTCTCACCGTGGTACAAACGCACGACATGGCGCGCTTCGGCGAAAAACAACCATCGCTCAACAATTAAGCCAACGTAAAGGCTCAGGAACGCGCACAACCACAATAGCAAAATGCCTGCAGACGTTTGAACCATCCCCGCTGACACAATCGCGATGCACAGAATAGGCACCATAAAGGCCATTAACCCAGCGAGCCACCGAAGCCTTTGCAAGCGACGAGCTTCTACTTTAAACACAAACTCTTTGGTTAAAAAGGTATCGGCGTTGTGCCCCGCATCCAGCAACTTAACCTGCGCTTGACTAAAGCCAGTTGCCGTCTCGATGCTTAAACCTTCGGGGCGACCGATGCTGACAAAATAGGCCAGTTTTACCAGCGCACAAACCACACCCAAAATAAGCGTTAACTGCAGTCCTGAATTCACAAAGGCTGATTCACCAGCAATAACCAAGATCAAAACAAACAAAACCAAACCACTAAAAGCGCTGAGCAATAAATAAATCGGCGTGACCAAAGGATGATGCCATTGTCGAATCGGTTTTAAGCTCGCGTAAATCATACCTGTGCAGTACACCGTTGCCACCGCAATCGCGATCGCAAGCAACGCTAAACCAGTCTGCAACGCATAATCAACACTTGAGCTGCTACCGAAATACAAGAGGCCCGCATACGCCAAAATCACCGGGTAAAAAAGCAGAGCGAAGACCCCTTCCCGAGATAACCAAGACGTGCGAAAGCGGCTGAAGGCGCGCCAAGCATTTTTAGGGTTGGCTAAATGCAATGTAGAGGACAAAAGACCGAGAGTCGCAAACACCAAACCAATAAAAATAATCACTAAGCTGAGTTCCATCTCGATTGGCTGGCTACCAACCATGTTGTAGCCAAGCAACCACACCAGCAGGCCATAACCGATACCTGAGGTAACGGTAAAAAATAAAACAGAGAAAGCAGGTTTCATAAGTGATTCATCCGAGAACTAACGAGCAATGATTTGGTTAGCCCATTGTTTGAGCTTGGCGACAGTTGCCGAGGCTTTCTTGGCGGCTTGTGGTACTTCGGCTTGCGCCCGCGGTGGCAAATACTGATTGGTTGGTGCATAACCTAATTCAGGCATTAACGGCTGCCCTGCTCGCTCAACGACTAATTGACTCACTTTGGAATTAGGGTCATCAAAATCACCAAAAACGCGTGAACTCGTGGGGCAACTTAAAACACAAGCCGGTTGACGTTCGGCTTCTGGCAAGGCTTCGTCGTAGATGCGATCAACGCACAAGGTGCACTTTTTCATTACACCTTGTGATTCATCCAGTTCGCGCGCTCCGTAAGGGCAGGCCCAAGCGCAAAGATTACAACCCATGCACTTGTCTTGATCGATCAACACGATGCCGTCTTCCTCGCGCTTATAAGAAGCGCCGGTTGGGCACACGGTGACGCAATCTGCGTTTTCGCATTGCATGCATGACATCGGCATGTGCACGGTCTTGCTGGCTGTATCGGTAGCCATTGCGTGCAAATCAAGCGGCGCATCGGAACAGCCTGAACCGCCCTCGTTGACTTCGAAGGTTCGAATACGATTTAACCACGAGCCATTCGGGTCGCGCCCGTATGCGTCTTGATCAGACAAAGGCCCGATAGTGCCCGAAGTATTCCATTGCTTGCAGGCAGTGGCGCAGGCATGGCAACCCACACAAGTATCTAAATCAATAACCAGACCTAACTTCATGATTGACCTCGACCCTTATTTTTTTTGGCAACGGCGCCCTTTGTAAATACGTCGCGCATAGAGCGTTTGATATTGACGTTCTCATGGCTGGTGTAATTTAATGTTTCTGGTGACTCGGCTTGATTGGGCGGGCAAGCGAGTTCGTCAAAATTAGGCCAGCTGCCCATCTCAGTTGAAGCACAAGGCGTTATCTTTACGCATAAATCGTACCAAGCTGCCTGGCCGGTAATCGGGTCGGAGTTAGTAATATCGGCAAAGCTGGCGTCTTCGGGCAATAGTTCCGAAATTAAATGATTTAACAAAAAGGCATCGGTACTTTCGTTGGCATTCTTTTTAAGGCCCCATGCGCCCGGCGCTTTGGCGATGGCATTCCATGTCCACACGGTTTTGCTTTCAACCCCGTCCATGTGTTTCACCTGAGCACGAATTTTGCCGTTGTGTGATTCCAACCAAACCCAAGACAAATCAGAGATGCCCCGACGCAGCGCTTCGGCGGTATTCATATACAAATAGTTTTGCGAGCTAATTTGGCGCAACCAAGCGTTCTGAGAATCCCATGAGTGATACATAAACATGGGTCTTTGAGTAACGGCTCGATAGTCATACTCTTCAAGCTCAATGCGCTGCTGCTCCAATGGTTGATAGTAAAATGGAAGCGGATCAAACAAAGTGCTCAAGCGCTCTTTATGTTGCGGGTCGCTCGGCATGGGGCCATCGTACAAGCCCTGCCCGGCTAGGCGAAATTTTTGTAAGGGTTCGGAGTACACTTCGATCACAATTTGATCGGTGCTACCAACCCAGCCCGCATACTGTGCTAACTCTAAATAATCACGATTGGCGTGTCGATAAAAGCGCTGCGATGGCTCGAGTTCGTACTTAAAGAAACACTCGTTTTCTATGTACTTTTCCCATTGTTTGGGATTAGGCGCACCGCGCAAATGTTGGTCACCATTCTCGCCACGCCAGCCTGCCAAGAAACCGATTCCTGGGGCGCGCTCGTGATTGATAATAAAGTCTTTATAGCCGCTGTAGATGTTCTCGCCCTGCTCATTTTTGAACGCAGGAAAGTCGAGCCGGTTAGCTAAATCGATCAGCACTTCTTGCCACGCACGCACGTCTCTGTCTGGTTTTAGAATCGGTTGGCGAATCGAATCACACGCGGCTTCAGGGTCAGAAATAGGCCGATCTAGTAGAGAAATCGTATCGTATCGCTCTAGATAAGTTGTATCGGGCAAAACCAAATCTGAGAAGTTAACCATCTCAGAATGAAAGGCATCAACATTGACGATAAACGGGATCTTGTACTCACCGTCTTCTTTTTTCGCTGTCAGCATGTCCATGGTATTGGCCGTGTTCATGCTCGAATTCCACGCCATATTCGCCATAAACAGCATCAGCGTATCGATTTCATATGGATCGCCTTTGACGGCGTTACTGATCACCATATGCATTAAGCCATGTGCTGCGATCGGTGCATCCCAAGAGTAAGCCTTGTCGATTCGCAAAGGGTTGCCATCGTCATCAATCGCGAGATCTTCCGGGCAGGTCGGAAATCCCAGCGGCGGCGAACTCAAAGGCGTATTTGGCGCACTGTGTTTGGCGGGTTTGATACCCGGTGGAATGTGTTTGGGAAATGGCGGCTTAGCCAAATGCCCGCCCGGACAATCGATGGTACCGAGTAAAACCTGCAATAAATGAATGGCTCGACAGGTTTGAAAGCCATTCGAATGCGCCGAAATACCGCGCATCGCATGCATCGACACAGGTCGCCCGATAAACTTATCTTGTTTGCGGCCTGCCCAATCTGTCCATTCGATATCAAGCTCTATGGTTTCTTGAAAAGCGACATGGGCCATTTCTAGAGCCAGTCGTTCGATTGATTTTGCATCCACCCCGCAAACTTTGGCGGCGGCCTCTGGCGCATAGTCGTCGACTAGATATTTTTCAACCAGTAGGCTAAATGCCGTTCTGAGCTTGCGGCCATCCGGTGCTTGATACTCTCCAAATAGAGCAGGCGCAATGTCAGCACGATTAGCCGACGTAAATGCATTGGAATGCTGATCCCAAACCTGAGCATTGCCCTCGTCGTCACGCAAGAACAATCCATCGCCTTGCTCGCCTGGAGTGTCGATCACTAGCTGAGGCGCGTTGGTATAACGCACCAAAAACTCTTGATCGATCAACTCATTTTCCAGCAATACGTGAATCATGCTAAGCGCCAACATGCCGTCCGTACCGGGCCTTACGGCGATCCATTCATCGGCGATGGCTTGGTAACCGGTTCGTACTGGGTTAATAGCAACAAATTTGGCGCCGCGTTCCTTGATTTTTTTAAGACCGATCTTAATCGGGTTTGATGCGTGGTCTTCAGCAACGCCCCACATCATAAAGTATTTGGTATTTTCCCAATCTGGATCACCAAATTCCCAAAACGCATGCCCCATCGTGTACAAACCAGCAGCGGCCATGTTCACCGAACAAAAACCACCGTGCGCAGCCCAATTGAGCGTGCCAAACTGACTCGCCCAAAAGCCGGTCAGCGCCTGCATTTGATCTCGGCCGGTGAAGAACGCTAATTTGTTTGGATCGGTTGCACGAATATGGCCTAATCGTTTGCTAAGCATGTCGATGGCTTGATCCCAAGAAATCTCCTCGAACTCACCCGCGCCTCGCTCCGACCCTGGCTTGCGTAACATGGGCGACCGCAGTTTCGCAGGTGACACTTGTTTCATGATCCCGGAATTGCCTTTAGCGCATAACACCCCTTTGTTAATTGGATGATTGGGGTTGCCTTGGATAAAACGGATTTCGTCGCCTTCGGTGGTTACTTTAATCCCACAGCGGCAAGCGCACATATAACAAGTGGTAAAGTGAGTCTCTTGCTTCTGATGGTCTTCAAACGCTGGCAGATCAGCTGCTTGGGTTTTAATAGTCGTATTTGATGACAAAACGGGCTCCATCAGGGCCAAAAAATGGCTTTTATGAGACTTCAATTATCATAATCTATCAGAACAAAAACACATATCCTCATAATTTTTTGTTATAAGCAATTTAAAAAAAAACACCTTGAGTTTCCTCAAAGTGCTTATCGTTATTTCGCTGGTGAAAGCCGCCAGCGAAGCTGTTTTTTCTAGCCAGCTAAGCCTGCCAAATCAAAACGTGGTTTAGCGTCTTGGTTGCTTTTATGCCAAGATGCCCGAGCAGAAGACGATGCCTCCACCAACACTTTAGTCGCAGACGAAACAGGGCGCGACTGCGAGCCACAGGATGCGCTTTGATCCGCTTTGTGTGATTTGTTTAAAACCAGTTCTTCGCTGTGTGTTGCCATGTCTACCTCGGTATTGTTTGCTCTGCTCCGCACACTTTTCTACAGAAAAACGCGACTGCCTATTTTTGCGGCTCATTTGCCAACGCTGCAGTAACGGCTCAAAAACAAGGGAGTTTTTAGCCGGTCTTTATCGACTGCCCTAGTAAACCTGACATTTGAAACTTTTGATAAGAACGCTTTGCGCTTTTCTTATTACCAATTCTTATATTACTCCACGCAATAACCATCCAAATTGTTATAAACTGGCAAAAAAGAGACCTTGAGCCTCAAAAATGTCGAATACCGTTGATAAGGCTGATTTGCCGCAAGAAACCGAAAAGAAAAAAACTTCGTCGGCAGCGCGTGTTTTGTCGATTTTAGAGACAGTGGCAAACTCGACGGTGCCTCTGACAGCCACTGAGATCAATCAACAACTCAAGCTGCCAAAGCCAACGATTCATCGACTTTGCTTAATGCTCGAACACGAGGGTTTTCTTCAAGCGAGGCTCGATGGCCGAGGTTATTTGCCAGGCCGGCGTTTATCTCGAATGGCGTTGGGCATTTTCAGCAACAATGATCATTGGCGCTCAGAAAGGCACGATATTTTAAAACGCTTGTCTGAAGACATTGGCGAAACTTGTAATATCTCAGTACCAGATGGCTCCGAAATGATTTATTTCGATCGAGTTGAAACACATTGGCCGCTGCGAATTCGTCTGAGTAAAAATGATCGGGTACCGATTTACTGTACGGCGAGCGGCAAATTATTTCTAAATCATTTACCAAGTACCAAGCGGACGCGCTTGCTCAACCGAATAGAATTTGAGCAATACACCGACAATACATTTACCTCGGTGGAATCGCTCAAGGAAGAATTGCGATTTTGGCGAGACCAAGACATCGGCATCGATAATGAAGAATTCATGCGTGGTATGGTGGCGGTTGCCGTGCCATTGCGTAATGAAGACGGTGCTTTTTTTGGCTCTTTGGCGATGCATGCACCAAGCGCGCGCATGACTAAAGAACAAGCTCTAGAGCAGATACCTCGAATGCGCGCGGCGGCTGAAGAATTGCTTGAGCTCATTCACGAATAATATCGCTCACTAATACTCACCTGAGACAACCCAAAACACCTTGGCTTGTTCAGAGTCAGACGGATTGCGGCACAGATATTGATCTTCAGGCTTGAGCCGAAAACTATCTCCCTCTTCAAGACTATACAGCTCGCCATTAATGGTGAGTTCCAACGTGCCTTGGGTAACAACACCGGCCTCTTCCGCGCGGCGCTTGCGCACCGCTTCGTCGGTTTGTGCGTTGGCGGCGAACGTTGTGATCACCATCAAAAGATCACCGGTTAAAGTTGGTGAAAGCAGTTCTTCGTAAATGCCGGTGCCGGCAAAATCCAGCGCTCTGCGCGCATCGTGGCGAACAATTCTTCCGTACTCGTTTTCTGGCTGTTGTTCGTCACCATGGAAAAACCACGAGATCTTTACATCCAGAAGATCACTGATACTTTGCAAAGTTGGCACTGGTAATACCGAGACTCCGCGTTCTATTTGGCTCACATAGCCAACTGAACGGCCAAGTTGATCAGCCATTTGCTGCAAGGTAATGCCCTTGGCTTTTCGCAAATCGCGAATTTGTCGGCCAAGTCTCAGGCTTTCATTTTGCACGGTTGTTTCTGGCATATCAGGCATACCTCGCGTCTATATTTTGATGCGCTCCATTTTGGGGTCATACCACGCTCGCAAGCTAGGCTTAACTTTATAGCGAACACACTCGACTTCGATTTCAAACTCGCTGCTGTCAAGCCAGTCTTTGGTCACGCCCTCGGCGTGCTCGACGTAGCCCATGGCGATAGTCGCGCCCATGGTGTGGCCAAACATACCCGAAGTCACACGGCCAACAATCTCTCCATTGGCGTAAATCGGCTCTTCGTGATAACAAAGCGGCTCAGGGTCTTCAAACAAAAATGAGATAAATCGTTTAGGCAGTGGCCCCTGAGCTTTTTGTGCCAGAACCGCTTCTTTGCCAATAAACCCGCCCTCTTTCTCAAAGTCGCAGGTAAACCCAAGCCCGCCCTCGAGAATGGTGTCGACATCAACGATGTCATGGCCCCAGTGACGATAGCCTTTTTCCATGCGCAGCGAATTCATGGTGTGATAGCCATAAGGTCGAATACCGAACTCTGCGCCAGCATCTAAGACCGCGTCGAACACGGCAGGAGCAAATTCGGTGGGTATGTAAAGCTCCCAGCCCAGTTCACCGACGTAAGTGATGCGAGATGCGCGCACGATAGCGTAGTGCATATCAATCTCTTTTGAAGTCGCAAACGGGAAGCCTTCGTGCGACAAATCGGCTTGGCTGAGTTTGCTTAAAGTATCTCTCGATTTCGGCCCCATCACGGTAACAACGGCATAGGCCGAGGTCACATCATTGATCACGACAAACTCATCGTCTCGTTTGTGTCGACGCATCCACGCCATGTCGCGTGTTTGACAAGCCACACCTGAGACCACCAAAAAGCTTTCTTCGCCAATGCGGGTTACCGTGAGGTCAGCCTCGATGCCACCTCGTTCATTAAGCCATTGCGTGTAAACCATTTTGCCAATCGGTACGGCCACATTATTGCTGCATAAACGATTCAGGAAGCCTTCGGCCGCGGGGCCATCCACTCGATATTTTGAAAAAGAGCTTTGATCCAAAACGCCAACCGAGTTGCGTACGGCTTCGTGTTCGGCCTTGTTATTTTCAAACCAATTTTGACGACCAAATGAGTATTCGTATTTTGGCTCTTGGCTGTCTACCGCATACCAATTGGGTCGCTCCCAACCATTTTCGACTCCGAATACCGCGCCCAACGAGGCCAATTTATCGTGCAATACTGACCGGCGAACACCACGCGAGGTTTTAAACTGTTTAAACGGATAATGCGTTTCATACAACAAGCCTAGTGACTCTGTCGTGCGCTCTTGCAAGTAGGCTTGAGTGCCTTGGAACGGCAAATTACGGCGAATATCAACATCCCATAAATCGCGCGGCGCGTGACCTTTTTGTATCCACTCGGCCAACATCTTGCCAGCACCGCCAGCCGATTGAATGCCAACTGAATTAAAACCAGCGGCCACAAAGTAGTTGCGACACTCTGGTGCCTCGCCTAAGTGATAGCGGTCATCCGGCGTAAATGATTCAGGCCCGTTGAAGAATACCTGTAAGCCCGTTTCAGCCATTTGCGGCACCCGATGCATGGCCATTTCTAAATACGGCGCTAAGTGATCGAAGTCTTCGGGTAGCTCATCAAAACAAAAATCTTCAGGAATGCCCTTCATACCCCAAGGCTTAGCGTCGGGCTCGAACATGCCAACTAAAAGCTTGCCAGTGTCTTCTTTAAAGTAAGAATAGGCGTCAAAGTCACGCAACGTCGGCACGCCGTGATTCAAACCCTCGATTGGCTCGGTTACTACATAAAAATGCTCAGCAGCGTGCAAGGGAACCGTGACGCCGGCCTTGCGGCCAAACTCACGCGCCCACATACCTGCACAGTTCACAACATACTCGCAATCGATGTCGCCTTGCTCGGTGACCACGCCAGCCACTTTTTGGCCATCTAATTTCATGTCGAGCACTTTGATGCCTTCAAAGATTTGTACGCCGCCTTTACGCGCGCCTACGGCGAGCGCCTGAGTCACATCGACCGGGCTGGTCATGCCATCCATCGGTAAATGTACCGCGCCGATTACGTCGTCGATATTAAGTAAGGGCCACAACTCTTTGGCTTGATCTGGGTCTATGACTTCGCAAGGAAAGCCAGCGACCTTGGCCATCGACGCCCCGCGTTTAAGTTCACGAAAACGTTCTTCGTTCGTCGCCACCGTTAAAGAGCCGTTACGTACAAAACCGGTAGCTTGACCCGTTTCTTGTTCTAGCGTGTCATAGAGGCTCGCGCTGTAGTTGGCCAACATCGACATGTTGTAACTTGCACGTAAGGTTGGCACCAAGCCTGCCGCATGCCATGTGGTACCGCAGGTAAGCTGTTTACGCTCAAGTAAGACAACATCAGTGATGCCTAGCTTGCTTAAGTGATAAGCAACGCTGCACCCGATTACCCCACCGCCGACGACGACGACTTGAGCCGAAGCTGGAAGCTGTTTGGCCATATTTAACCTCTAACCTTTTCTTGTTGTTATTAACTTATTAATTAGCTGAACACCACGGTGCTATTACCGTGCACCATGACTCGATCTTCAAGATGTGCTCGCAAACCTTTGGCAAGCACCGTCTTTTCGACATCTCTTCCGAGTCGAACCAAATCGTCGACCGTATGCTCATGGTTGATGCGCTGAATACCTTGCTCAATAATTGGGCCTTCGTCCAATTGTTGTGTTACGTAGTGACAGGTCGCGCCAATCAGTTTTACACCGCGCTGATGGGCTTGATGATAGGGCTTTGCACCGATAAACGAAGGCAAAAAACTGTGATGGATGTTGATGATTTGGTACTGGTATTTATCGCATAACGCGGGCGGCACAATTTGCATGTAACGCGCTAAGACAATCGTATCCGCCTGAAGTTCATCGACTAGCCTTTCAACCTCAGCAAAACCTTTACCTTTGTTATCTTTTTCGATTGGCACATGATGGTATCGGTAACCATAGAACTCAGAAATGCCACGCATGTCATCATGATTGGAAATAACGCCAGCGATCTCACAGTTAAATTCTTGGTAGCGCAAACGATCAAATAAGTCGCTTAAACAATGCGAGCCTTTGCTGGCCATCAAGATAACTCGCTTGGGAACTGCGGAATCGACAATACGCCAATTCATCTTCAAGGCTTCAGCCAACGGGGTAAATTTTTCTCTTAAGGTCTCGACATCAAAAGGAAGCGAGTCGGCATTGACCACGATTCGCGAGAAAAACCGATTGGAGTCTGTGTCTGAGTGATGTCTGGCATCGCAAATCCAGCCGCCATGCTGCGACAAAAAGTCGCCAACCTTGGTGACAATACCAATTTGATCAGGGCAATCGAAAATGAGTCGATAAGTATGTTTCATTTACGTGTATCAATTATGTTGCTGTTTAGCTCAAGCAAGCACTGCCTGCAAACCGCCTTACAAAACTGACTAAATCTAACCAGAACACATCTGGAAAGCGTAGTGAGCTACGAAGCGGCACTTTAAGCAATAAAATAGGTTAACTTTTCTCTTTTTTGTGAAAATTATCGTGTTTTTTTCACCACAGCACCAATTTTAATACGTAACTCGATATTGTCAAGAAAACGGACTTAGTTGAACTGACACCGCCACCGTAACTAAAAAAACCCGCTCCAAGAAAAAGAAAGCACATTAGGCAAGCACTCATCAACGCGTAAATGATTGGGCATTTTTGCTTTATAAACGCGGCGACCAACGCTCATTACGCTCAGGCCCTTAAATATGCTACGGTCTGCGTTCCATAGAAAAACACACATCTGCATATGAGCTTGTCATCAAAACAATATAAGCCGTTTTGGGTATTGTTAGCGACTGTTTACAGCCTTGGCCCTTCGCTTGCTTTTGCCAGTATCGATCAAGCAATAAATGAAGGCTTTAAGCCGATTGCCTCATGGCTGTCGAAAGTCATTTTCGTTTCAATCCCAATCGGCGCAACCGAAGCTCCCATCGTGGTTTTGTTGCTGGTGGGCTGTGGTTTGTTTTTTACGCTATATATGGGTTTTATAAATATTCGGGGCTTTAAGCATGCCCTGAAAATTGTGCGCGGCGACTTCGATGACCCTAAATCGCCAGGCGAAGTCACGCACTTCCAAGCGCTGACTACAGCTGTCTCGGGAACAGTGGGAGTCGGCAATGTAGCTCATGTGGCCATTTTAATGTCGCTCGCTGGGCCGGGCGCGGCGTTCTGGATGATCATCGCTGGTTTTCTCGGCATGTCGTCTAAGTTTGCTGAGTGCACTTTAGGCGTAAAGTACCGACGCGAGAACCCTGATGGTTCGGTTTTTGGCGGGCCGATGTTCTATTTGGAAAAAGGTTTGGCGCAACTAAAATTTGCCACCTTAGGAAAGTTTCTCGCTAAGTACTATGCTTTTTGCATCATCATAGGTGCCTTGGGCGTGGGTTGCATGTTTCAGTCGAACCAAGCCTATGTTCAATTTGTGAGTGTGACCGGCGCTCAAGAATCGTTTTTTGCCGATAAAGGCTGGTTGGTCGGCGCGGTTCTGGGCGTATTAACGGCATTAGTTATTGTCGGCGGCATCAAATCTATCGCCGCCGTCACGTCCCGCATGGTGCCTTTCATGGCAGGCTTGTACATCACCACGGCCCTGGTCGTGATTGGCGTCAACGTCGATAAAGTCCCTGGCGCGTTTGCTCTGATCTTCTCCGAGGCATTTAGCCCCACCGGCATGAGCGGCGGCTTAATTGGCGTGCTGATTTTAGGATTCAAACGGGCGGCATTTTCCAACGAAGCGGGGATAGGCTCGGCGTCAATTGCGCATTCGGCGGTCAAAACCAAAGAACCCGTAACCGAAGGCTATGTCGCCATGTTGGAGCCTTTTATCGACACGGTTGTGATCTGCACCATTACCGCCTTAGTAATTTTGGTTACGGTTTATGAACCCGGGGTTACTAACGCAGGAAGTATTAGCGGAGTTGAATTAACCTCATCGGCCTTTGCGTCGGTACTGCCTTGGTTCCCTTACATTTTGACCGTGGTCATTATTCTGTTCGCCTATTCAACCATGGTCTCTTGGTCTTATTATGGTTTGGCTGGCTGGGTCTATTTGTTTGGTGATAAAACCGCGACCAAGATGATCTACAACATGATCTTCTGCGTGTTCGTTGCCATCGGATGCGCGGTAAAACTTGATGCAGTCATTGAGTTTTCAGACGCCATGTTGTTCGCGATGGGGCTGGCAAACATTATTGGCCTGGTATGGATGGCGCCCATTGTTCGTGAAGAAGTGCGCGGCTATTGGCAACGCTTTGACGCCGGAGAATCAAGCGCTCAAGCGAGTAATTAACTGCGACAATAACTTTATGCCGGGTTCAATGCGCTCGCTCTTTATGGACGAGTAACCCAGCCGAAACTCGTTTGTCGGTGGGTTTTGAGTAAAGTAGTGTATGTCGCCTGGTTCGAGTATTAGGCTCTCTTGACGTGCTAAGGCTTGCAAGTCTCGGGCGTTGAGTGATTCAGGGCCAGTTAACCAATAGCTAGAGCCTCCGAAGGTGGGCGCTAAAGACGAGTCAGGTAAATAATGATTCAGCGCTTCACGCATTGCGTTCCAGCGAGTTTCGTAAATACGTGCGGTCTTTGCAGCCAAGGCATCGTAGTAGCCACGGCTAATAAACAAGGCGACCGAACGCTGATTATTAGACGAAGGATGCCGCACCATGAGCCGACGCAAAGCACTGGCCTCAGCAATGACTTCTTTGCTGGCAACCATGTAGCCTAGACGCAAACCGGGCGCCAATATCTTGGAGAAGCTCCCCACGTAAACCACCCGGCCTTGCTTGTCTAAGCTTTTAAGCGCGGGCGTGTGGGCTGTGGCAAAACTGGTTTCAGCTTCGTAATCGTCTTCGATGATAATAAAGTTGTGCTCGCTGGCTTTATCCAGCAATTGCTGACGACGTTCGAGCGGCAAGGTTACGGTGGTCGGCGATTGGTGGCTAGGCGTAGTGTAAACACAAGCGCAGTCATTTAATTCGTCGCTGACAATCAAGCCGGATTCATCAATGGGTAGCGGTTTGACTGTGGCATCAAACGACAAGGCGATATTGCGAATATCGCGATAGCCCGGGTTTTCTATGCCAATTTGATTGTGGTTCCAAAGCAGCATTTTGCAGAGCAAATACAAACCTTGCTGCGTGCCGACGGTGATCAAAATTTGATCGTCTTCGGCCCAGATTCCACGCCGTGGCAGTATTCGTGTTCGGATTTCTTGGATCAGTAGCGGGTCATCTTCGACAATATGGTCGGGCGCCCAATGTTTGACTTCCATTTCTGAAATTGAGTCACGCGCGCACTCACGCCAATTCTGAATGGGGAATAAATCGGTATCAAACTGCCCGTAGATAAACGGGTATTGCACCGACTGCCACTCCTGCGGCTTTTCGATATTACGACGATGGCGCTGATTAGTCTTGAGAATCGATGACCAATCTTGAGACTCGATAGTGCTGTCTTGAGCTGGCGACGGCTTAACCTCAGAGCGCCACTTGAGTACTTCTGAATTAATAAAATAACCACGCCGCTCGCGCGCAATCAGATAGCCGTCGTCTTCAAGATGCTCATAAGCCAACACAACGGTATTGCGAGCGACGCCCAATTGTTTGGCCAATTTGCGACTCGATGGTAAGGGCTTATCGCTAGCGAAACTGCCCTTTAGAATTGCTTGCGCAATTTGTTGGCGCAATTGCACTTGCAAGCTGACCGCGCAGGCATGGTCGAGCGTCAAGAGTTGTTCCAACATCGCGTCGTTCATTTATTTGCCCATCAGCTTTTGATGCACCGCGTTCAAGGTTGCCTGGTTTTCTTTCACTTTGGCAATCACTTCGCGGTACGACATTAAGTCCATTGTTTGATCACGGTTCTCGTGGGCCGCTTGCGCGAGATATATCGCATGCTCGAAGAAGATTTTATAAGCCTGCCAAACTGAAAACTTGGGATCAAACATATGAGTTGGCAAGGAAGCAACGCCATTGACTTCTATGACTACAAATTCGCCCCGCTGGAAGGCGGCCTCGTCAGCACATTTCACGTCTACTCGACCAAAGTTGTAGCCCGGTTGAGACTCAAAAAACTTAAAAATTGCGGCTTCTAATTCGGGCGTATTTAAATGCGTATCATCAGTAAATTTACAACCCAATGTATGCGAGCCGATAAATGAAAGTTGTTTCGACTGCCCCTCTTCCAGCACCTTGGTGGTATCAATATCTTGTAAAAACGAATCCCAATGCGCTGTGTATCGGTAATGGTTCTGCGCTAAGGTCTGGATCGTGTCGACGCCATTACCAACAATAGTTGGGAAGTGCTTTTTATTAATGCCGCTGATCTTAGGTTTGCCGTTAACACGCACAAAAAACACGCCGCACTCATAGGGGTTTGGCGTGTATTTTTGCAAGATGTAGTCACCAAGCAAACGTGGCGCATGCTTGTCGATATCGGTTGCGCTTTCAAGCTTAACAATGCCTTTGCCTACGCTGCCTAAGTTCGACTTCAGTACCACGGGATAGCCATGTTGCTCAGCAAATTCGGCGATCTGGCTTTTCTTATCCTCTAAGCCTAACGAATCTTTGATCAATGTTGTCGGCATAAAATACGCTTGGTCAAATGCCAACTGCGAGTCAAACTTTGAGCTTAGGCCTATTTCGCCATGGTCTAGGGCATAGTTTGCTTTAGCCAGAGTTTTAATCGCTATCCCGCGTTTTAAGCACTGCCAACCTAGATACAGGTAAAAAGGGAATTCGAACAAACGCGGATTCCAAAATTCGTATTTTTTAATCACTGTCTTAATTCTTTTAGTTTTATACTGGATGCCGCAACAACGAATGCGAAAGTTTGCCACAGCTTAGGCTTAGTCTGGTAACACTAATGCAATAAAACTGGCTCTATTTCGTAATCTCTTGGTAGCCTAACCTACGATTTGAGCTGTGTTTATCGGTCTGTAATCACCAGACCCGATACCACGGTCTGTTAATTACGACGGAAACGTCAAAAGGCACACATTTACAGGAGCCTGCTATATGAACCACCAAATTAGCTATATCGACCCCGAGATCGCAGTACAAGCCGACAAAAACAGTGTTTGGCATCATCTAACAAACCATAAGCCGATGGAAGATGGCGTGCCTATGGTGATGGTCGAAGGCAAGGGCATGCGCGTCACTGATGCCACGGGTAAAGAATACTTAGATGCAGTGTCGGGCGGCCTATGGACGGTAAATGTTGGCTACGGGCGCGAGACCATCGCTAAAGCCGTCTATGACCAACTTACAAAAATGAACTTCTATTCGCAAACGGCGGGCAATATTCCGGCCGCTTTGTTTGCCGAAAAGCTGTTGGAAAAAATGCCGGGTATGGGCCGAGTCTACTATTCAAATTCAGGTTCAGAGGCAAATGAAAAAGCCTACAAACTGGTCAGACAAATCGCGCACAAAAAGTACGGCGGCAAGAAGCACAAAATTTTGTTCCGCGAGCGCGATTACCATGGCACCACCATCACCGCCCTCAGTTCAACCGGCCAGTTTGAACGCAAAAATCAATATGGGCCATTTACCCCTGGCTTTGTGGAAGTTCCGCACTGCCTTGAGTACCGCTCACAATGGGGCGAGATTGAGAATTATGGTGAGAAAGCCGCTCTTGAAATTGAAAAAGTCATCTTGCGCGAAGGAGCCGACACCGTTGGCGCAATCGTGCTTGAACCCATTACCGCAGGCGGCGGCGTAATCACGCCTCCAGAAGGTTATTGGGAGACAGTGCAAGAAATCTGTAAGAAGTACGACGTGCTGCTGCATATCGATGAAGTTGTTTGTGGTTTAGGTCGCACGGGCACGTGGTTTGGTTATCAACAGTACGGCGTTCAGCCCGACATCGTGACCATGGCCAAAGGCGTTGCGTCTGGTTATGCGGCGATTTCTTGCACAGTGACCACCGAAGAAATTTTTGAAATCTTTAAAGATGACCCAAGTGATCGAATGGGTTACTTCCGTGATGTCTCAACCTTTGGCGGTTGCGCGGCTGGTCCAGCCGCGGCCCTTGAGAACATGCGTATTATCGAAGATGAAAACTTACTTGAAAATGTTCAAGTTCAAGGTGATTACTTCTTCAAGCAATTACTCGATTTAAAAGACAAACACAGCATCATTGGCGACGTTCGTGGCAAAGGCCTGTTTGTTGGCATGGAACTTGTCAAAGATCGCGAGACCAAAGAGCCTGTTGACGAATCGGTAGTCATAAAGCTCGCGGCGCATTGTCAAAACGTGAGCGGCGTGATGATTGGTCGA
>CALAKU010000003.1 GCA_937922925.1 uncultured Arenicella sp.
GTCATGCTAAACGTGGCAAGGCTTACATTGTGCTTGCTGCGCTTAACTTCTGGCGATTTAAGTTGCTGCACACCGTATTGCTCAACATTCTCTAAAGATGAATGCTTGAGGCGAATATGATGAATGTCATTGACCGCGAACCGTTGCCCCGCTTCGGTATCAAACTCAAGATGTTGATCAAGCGCCTGGATGCGATTGGGAATCGGCCACTGCTTATGTGAGTTATGCGGGTCAACTTCTGAGTCTATCCCCTGCTCAGTCAATAATCGGACCGCTTGATAAAAATCAAACTGATAGGGTTGCTTGACTAGCTCGGATTCTAAATAAGTTCTTGTTCGCCCATCATCGCTGGCCATATCTTGATCGCCTCCGTTTGTTGATTTGAGAACAGTTTCAGACGCACAAAAGAGCCGACTGAAATAAACAAAGCGAGAAACCGTTGAACGATTTCACCAAACAATAAAATGCTGGTTTTACAACCGTGCAAACGATTCGCATCCATGTGCACGCTCATGCTTAGGCCTCGATAAAACCCGCGCCAAGCGTCTTCTCCCATATGGGTAAGCTCTTGTTCGGTAGACACATCGATAATTGCATCAATCAAACGCTGGTGAGCGACGTTATTCACGTCACAATACTGGCGCAGCAAATTTTGCAGTGTGACCGCATTTTGAGATTTAGATCGAGTTTGATCTCGCTCATCTTGAGTTTGTTCATCTTGGGCATCTGTATTGCCGGTCTCCCTTATTGAATTGTTCGACTCATCGCATAGAGTCGAAAAATTTAAGGTGAGGTGTGCGATAAGATCCCATGGTTGCCTGCCTCTCAGCGCCGGTTCTCTATAGGGCGTTGGCTTGCTAGCAACTACCACCAGATCAGTAGGGCCTTCTCCAATCAAGCGCATTTGATTGCCGATACGTAGGTGTTCAACCAAGTCTCGATTAGTGCAGCTCACATGCGCAAATAACGATTGGCTGCTAGGCTGACTGATGTGAAAACTAGGGTCGTGAAACGATAAGAATGTTTCAGTGCCGGGGAAGCGCTCACCGTCGGTATAGTCGCGGCGGGAAGACCAATAACAGTCTTCGGTCTCGAGATTTAGCCCATCGGTCGTTGGCAAGAACGCGGGTATCTGTTTGGCATTGCCCTGCTCATCGACACCGATTACTTTATCAATGGAATGTATTTCACAGGTACGATACTGGCGCACGTCCGGGATCAACAAATACTCATATTCTTTATGATTTACGCGCACCGGCTCACTCACTAAATCATACAAGTTGATGCTCGGGATGCAGTTCGTCATCAAACTGTCTTTGTCTATTAAGCGACGATTTGACAAATCCACGTCAAAGAGAAAATACAGATCAAGGTGATCACCGTCGCATTGAATATCGTGCACATCAAAGAAGAGAAACTTTTCTGGAAACAAAAAGTATTCTTGGATTAATCGGTAACCCGGATGCGAGCTTGCGGTGTAAGGCAGAATGGCCTGTTCCTGAGCAAAACCTTGCCAACTTAATGAGGCCTCATGGAATTGTTCAACGGTTTGTCTTGGCTGTTTATCTTTGCCTAGAATTGATTCCAAGTTCTCAGAAAAGCCTTTTACATCAAAATTGTTTTTTATCGCTGAATCAATGGTTTGAGATAAATCTATCTCAGGCTGCACTTGCTCAATGTCCTCATATTGAACTGAGGTGACAACCGAAATTAAATTGCTATGCAGATGATCAAATAGATCGTAGGCGCGCTGATTTGATGGGTTTATAAATAAGCGTAATCGATCCAACTCCAGCTTATCAAAGCTGACATCGTTTAGCGTTTTGAGCCGCAGTTTCAGCACCGAACGAACTCGGCGAGAATTATTTCTGAAGCGCTGTTCAATCGATTCAAACTCCTCCGCTGGCAATAAAGATAAGTCTTCAACTTCTATGGGCCAAAGTTGAGTTTCATAGGCCGTTTTCATGAAGCATTCGTGTTTTTGATTGTCTTGCGACTTTACTTTGCGTTTAAACTGCCGCCCGCGTTCTAAGCGGAAAGGTTCAGTAAATCCTTTTACATCTGCCCTTGGGCTAACTTGCAATACCGCCATTGACGGTATTGGTGTTTCCAAATGCGGATACAAGTACTTAAAGATATTCGAGGGCACCTGCGGCAACTCAGCGTCTAAGTTGTAGCGCAAACGAGCCGTCATGTATGAAAAGGCTTGCAACAACATTTCAACGTGCGGGTCATCTGAATGCCCTGAACCTAACCTGAGTTCACTGGCGACATCCGGGTAGTCTTCTGCAAACGCGGAAGCACGTGTTCGAATGGCTTGAATCTCGTCAAGAAAGTAGTCGACTACCTTTTCATTACCGCGGCTGATCATTTGCGTATTACCTATTCAATCGCTCATGCATTGGCTTGATCGACTGAGTTTTCTTGGGCCAAACCTGGATACTGATCCAGCGACATGGTCAATGGGATAGTAAATTCCGCAGGGCTGTTAGACGCTTTCAGTCTCCCTTTAACTCGAACAATAAAGTTCAGGGGGTTGCTTGCATCCGGCTCAGCTTGCACACGGACATGACTTAGCCTTGGTTCATAAACCGTGATAGCACGATGCACCTGTTGAATTAAATCACTGAGTCTTGACTGGTTGCCTTCGCCACTGCTGACTAAGTCCTCCACGCCATAGTCAAGAATCGTATTAGTCGCACATTGCTTAAAGCCTGAAAAATGCGATCTGGTATTCAAGAGGCGATCCAGCTCCATTTCAATTGAGGACACATAGGCTTTGTGCATTTGCGCAGAGCTCAATTGCTCGGCCGTTTGCGGCGCTATGATTCGGTCAAACAAACTACGCATCGTTCCTAACCGCCGTAACTCTCACTAAATTGGTTAGGACGATTACGCGCCACACTCCAGTTGGCCACTTTCGAGCCAATGATCTGAGCGTTAACGTCTTGCGCCGAATAAGTCCACTGAATGTCGGTGAAATTGAGCGTGACTTGTTCAGTCGGCATATCGTTGGGATGCGACTGACACTCGATTGAGCTCACAATCACATTGCGCATTTCAATCGTCATTATGTTCGCTATGTTGTCTTCCTCTGACTCGCCAGGGGCATTGCGTAATAAAAACAGCCGGGTTGGATTATCGGGCGAGCCGTCATCTAACGGCGTTGCCGTTAAGCACTGCTTATAGAGTGTGGTTGAGGTTTTGTCGTAATACTTAATGCATGTAATATCGGTCAGGCTGGGTCGTCCAGAGGTTCTAGCGGAATTACTCACATCGGTCGTCATTTGCTGTTTCATTGCATAGTGGTACGACATCAATTCAATCGAATTGGTAAGCGCATCGT
This sequence comes from uncultured Arenicella sp., assembly GCA_937922925.1. Classification (GTDB taxonomy): domain Bacteria; phylum Pseudomonadota; class Gammaproteobacteria; order Arenicellales; family Arenicellaceae; genus Arenicella. Next base: position 3,347 of record CALAKU010000003.1, read on the forward strand.
CGGCACCAAACTTATTAACTTTGCCATCTATGCGACTGCCACCGCCTTTAATTTCACCGCCGCTCACAATATCGGGGTTACCGGGTTTTAGAAGTACGAGATCCATAATCTTTTACCTATAATTTATTTGCTTAATCTCGCTTAGGCTGGCAAATCGGCCACTAAGCGAATTGATGTGGTTAACTCTTCGAGCTGAAAATGAGGTTTTAGAAATACCGTTGCTCGATAAGAACCGGGGCGCCCGGGAATGTCAGCCACCACCACTTTTGCCTGACGCAGCGGATAACGCGCTTTGATTTCCTGTGGCGGAGAATCATCAAGCAGAACGTATTGTGATATCCAAGTATTGAGATAGTCCTCGACATTGCCTCGGGTTAGAAAAGAGCCAATTTTGTCGCGCATAATCACCTTGATGTAATGCGCAAAACGAGACGCCGCCATAACGTAAGGCAGCATCGATGAGATGCGGGAATTCGCGTTCGCTTCGTCGGTGTTATAGAGCTTTGGCTGGTTGGTGCTTTGGCCGCCAAAGAATGCGGCCTTGCTGCTGCCTTTTTGATGACAAATCGCCATAAAGCCTAAATCATTGAGTTCTTTTTCGCGCCGATCGGTAATGGCTACCTCTGTTGGACAGGCTATTTCCTCATCGCCCTGCGCAGTCTTAAAGTCATACAGTGGCAAGCCTTCGACCAGGCCGCCACCTTCAACACCGCGAATCGCGGCTGTCCATTTGTAGAGTGAAAACGCATTAGTAATGCGTTCAGCCAAAATATAGGCAGCCCCACTCCAAACGAAACTCTCTGAATTTAAAGCGTCTATTGATTCAGAGTAAGACAGGCCTTTAACCGGGTTTTTAATCTTGTCATAAGGTCGGCGAATTAAGACTCTTGGCATGGTCAGTGTGACATATCGAGAATCCTCAGTTTCGCGAAACTCGCGCCATGAAATAAGTTCCTGGCTTTCAAAAAGCTTGGTTAAATCACGAGGTTTGTGCAGCGACGAATAGTCAGAAATGTCAAAAAGTTTAGACTTCGCGTTCGTGATAAACGGCGCATGCGCGGCGGCGGCCACCTTACTTATCTCTTCTAGAAATCGAAAGTCTTGCGGTAAGCGGCCAATCTCATAGTCGCCAATCAAGACGCTGAATGGATCGCCACCAAAGGTGCCGTATTCAGCCTCGTAGATCTTTTTAAACAAAGCCGACTGATCCGTCTCCACGGCCTTTGACATGTCGTCTAACAGTTCATCTCGTGTCGCGTTTAATAAACGAAGTTTGAGATATTTTCCAGTTCTGGTTTTATCGACCAAATAGTGTAGGCCACGCCAAGACCCCTCGAGTGTGCGAAATTTTTCGTGATGCAAAATGGCATCTAATGCCACACGCAGCATTTCGTCAATCCTTCCGATTCGCAAGGTAATTGCGTCAACAGAATCCTCTAGGGCGTCGGCTTTGTTATCGCCAAAAACGCCGGTGGCAAACGCCCCGAGCAATTTCATTGCCGTGGGCTTTTGATGCTCATCAAGTACCATTTTACCGTCATTAATAATTGTCTCTGCGACATCAGCTGGTGCAATTTTGCCCCACTCAGATTCAGGTTTATTCTTGAATAAATCGGCCAGCTTTTTCTTGTCGGCAGCGGTTCCTTTGGTGGTATTCAATAAGGCATGCAATGCGTCGTTTCCATCGACTTTTGCGAGCAAATCTCGTAGATGCTTGCGCTCAACATAAAGCGTATTGAGGCGTTCAACTCGTTGCACAACCATTTGTGGTTCAAAGTGTTCAACCTTTGTGAAATCAATCACCACCTTGGCACGATCCCATGCAAATTCAGGAGCCGGATTCGGTTTTTGATCGGCCGTTAAGGCCTCCCATTCAAGTTCGAGTCGGGGATTAATCTTCTCAAGTACTTCGTCAAAATTGTCGCGATCAAGCTGCACGAACTTACGTTCCTTTAATGGCTCTAGAGGCGATTCTGGATCACCTGAGAGATCTGCGAGAATCCCTGCAATAAAGGGCAGCTCTCTCATCTGGATCGCATCGCCTATTTCAACGTCGTAGGTGATTTGAACCCGCGGTGGCCTGGTCCGGCCTATTTCATTTTGATAGCTTTCATTCACGTTGTTTACCTCATTTTGACGGTTTCGTTCTTTTAGCTTGCCTTGCTTTTTTTAGCTTGCCTTGCTGTAGAGTGTTTGGTCACCGAAGTTTCGCTTCACGATTTTTTTCTCGATAACTAGAAACTCCAACGCTTTTTCTACGACCTCAACCGATTCTTCGATTCGTTGTCGCGGGATCCACCACTTTGCAATTCCCTCAGCGGTCTCGGCAGCATTGGGACGCTTGTTGATGTAGTCGCTAATCTCTCCTGCTACGGATTCGATGATGTCTTGCCCATTTTTTGGATACATAGATTCACTCAAATTTGTGGTTGATGGTTTTAGCTGATTTCACCTCTTCCTTTCAGCACGGACCGTGCCAACTTTCTAATCCTTTTAAAATCATAGACTTAGGTTTTCGTTGAATTTGTTGAGTGAGGCAAAATGCCCTCACAGACACTTAGCTAACGACGTTCCATGTCGAGCATTTGCCGAGAGCAAAACCGATTAATAGCTCTTCTATAAAATGTGTGTATCTCAGACACCTAGCCAACGAACCGGAGCTGAGCGTGATAGAGAAAATGCCCTAGAGACCACTCTTTGGCAGGCACTGAGGCCATCAAACACCAAGTGAGGGAATTCTGCCTCAGCGGCATCGCAAATTTTTAGCCCGATGTTAGAAAGCCACGTAAAACAAAGGGCCTGCTTTTAAAACAATAAAGTTGAGATTAAACTAGTACAAGAGTCTCCCCGTAGCATAATTGGATAATGCAATCGCCTCCTAAGCGATAGATTGTTGGTTCGAGTCCAATCGGGGAGGCCAAATTTTCGATTAGTTTGATTTATCTAAAAAGAGAGCCTGGCTTGTTTCAAACCCCGCGCTCTAATTGAGAGAACGTTCACCGTAGCTTGCCATGAACAGCAATATTCAAAAGGAAATAAACTCCACTGGCGGATTGAGTCGTCGATTGTTTCTTGGCGGTTCTGCGGCGATGGTCAGTTTCGCAACCACCAGAATCGAAAGTTGGCTGAGCCACGATTATTCTCAATTTGGTCTGGATCAACTCTTTTCGGCCTTTACGCAGTCATTAAACCCAATTCAAAAACAACAAATCGTGTTGCCTGCGGATCATCCCATGCGGCAAGTGACGCTCACACAAGCGACGTTTAATGGGCCTCATATAGGCTCCTTGTTTAATTGGCAGCAGATCGAGTTATTGCGCGCCATCTATTCCAAATTATTGTCAGAGCAAGGCCAAGCGTGGCTGGCCAATACCGTTTCGCTAGAAGGTTTGTTTGAGGCCGCGCTCGTCAGAATTTATTCCAGCGCCCCCAGCAGGATGACACTGCGTAATTCTCAGATTGTTCTCAATGGCGGTCACTTCCTTTTGCGCTCTCAAGATATTGCGGGTTCGGGCTACGCCCTTGGCGGGCCAGTCTCCTACGGCCAGCAAATTGGTAATAATCGTTTTAAGGTTCAAGGCAATGCCTTTAAGGCGCACGGCGATGCCGTCGATCAACTACACAACACCTTAAACCAAGCGGAACGGCTCAAAGCTTACAGAGCAGTGACGCCAAATGAGTTGAACTTGCAGCTACGCGGTGCTGCCAAGCGGACAAACAATCGTTTGGCGGATGGACTTAACATTGGTCAGGCTTCTGAGGCTGCTCAAGAAGTGGCCGCTGAGACAATTAAAACCCTTCTCAGCGGATTTTCAGCAAGCCATCAAAACGATGCCTGGGCAGCCATCGAAAACAATGGCGGAATTAGCGAGTTAAGTCTAAGCCTTTGCCAAGATTATGGTTTTTACGCGAACGGAGAACGATTCTCAGAACTCAGCCAAACACAAAAAAACACGCTTGGCCTGCCCTATTTTCAGGTTTGGCGCATCGAAGGGCCAGCATTGACGATTCACTTTCAAGGCTATCCGCATGTTCATGCCTATATGAATATAGCGAATGACGTTAGCAAAACGGCCATTGGAGAAACGCTTGGCGAAACTCAAATTGGCTTAAGCGAATCCCAAGTGCAAAGCATGATGATGGCCGTGCTACGCAACAACACAGGTGCTGACTTTGCCTTTATGCCGGCTCAGTTCAGTTATCGATTATCGCCGGGGGTTATAAGCACCGGAAGCATTCACGCCTTAGACCCCTTTGGGAATACGATCGTCGTCGCCGAGGTAGATGAGAGAACCATGTCGGCCGAGCTTAGAGACTCACTTAAACGCCAAGGGGCTCCTCTTAAAACCGGTGGAAAGCTACGAATTGCAACCATCGACTACATGCTCCAACGACCAGATCTATTTGCTCCAAGCGAAACTGTTGAAACCTCAGAAAACCGCTTGAGAGATGCCTTAATTGACTTGATTCGTAGCGAACGTGTCGATCAACGCTATGTCTAGCTCAAGCGCTAGCAAAGTAACTTTCGCGAGCCTAGCGATTATCGGCTTGCTTGTATTCGCTGTTTCAAGTTCTTATCGTTTGGGGCTGGTTGATTTGAGTTTTGTTTGGCAGGTCAATGTTCAACGCTATGCTCCTCTTTTGGCAGCTGGGCTTGCCTTTGGTTTACTTGGCGCTATGAGATCTAGCTTTAGCAAGCTGGGCACTCACGTTCTAGGCTTTAGCCTCGTGGCCACAGTAAGCTCCTTATTGTTACTGGGCCAGCTAGTGTTTGAGAACTGGTGGGCCGGGCTTATTGGTGCCGGATTCTTCATCGCTGCTCTACTCTTTTCGGCACGCAAGTATTACTCCAGTTTAGATCAGGGGAGCGTACTTATTTTGGTAAGCCTTGTCGCTTTTGGGTTGCTACTTTCAATTGCTAATTATCTTGGCGCCGCTTTTGTAGGTGGCCAAATTGGCTCACTGATTTTCTGGTCTCAAGGCTATCCATTTGCCTTTGGCTCGTTCGGTGTGTGGATGCTTCCGGCATGCCTTGTATTGATGATTGTGGCGCTGCGCTCAAGTGATAAAGAACTTCCGCAATTACTATTGATGGGCTTAGGCCTTGGTGTTGTTGGCCCTTTATTCTTTATCGCCTATTTAGCACCACTTATTGCCAGTGCTGTTATTAGCAATAAAGATTCTCGATGGCTTTTGCTTTTGAGCGCTTTACTCGGAGCACTCATCGTCGCGTTTGCTCATCTTATTCCGAGCCTACTAATTGGCGGTTATACGCCCAGTTTGATCATCCCAATCGCCGCTCTAGCGCTGCCCTTGATAGTCTGGAATTCAAGACAAAGCAGTGACACAGCGAGCAAAAACATCCTCAAAGGTTTAGCCGCTATGCTATGGATTGTCTTAGTACTTAGCGTGGTTTATCAAGTTGCGCATTATGCTGCGCCTCTGATCTAAGACTTTTCTAATAACATGGCATCGCCATAACTGAAAAAGCGATATTCCTGATCGATTGCGTGTTGATACGCCTTTTTGATATTGCCTGTTCCAGCAAACGCACTGACCAGCATCATCAAAGTCGATTTTGGCAGATGAAAGTTGGTCTGAAGTAGATCAATCACTTTAAACTCGAAACCGGGGTAAATAAAAATGTCGGTATCACCGACAAAAGGCTCGATTAACTGATCTTGCGATTCGCGCGCCGCCGTTTCAAGTGAGCGCATCACCGTGGTTCCTACGGCGATAACTCGCCCGCCTCTGGATTTACATTCTCGAATAGCATTGCAAGTCTGATGACTCACTTCAATATACTCACTGTGCATTTGATGATCTTCAATCGACTGCGCTCTGACTGGCTGATAGGTACCCGCGCCAACATGCAGCGTTATGTATGAAACATCTATGCCCTTGTCTTTGCATTTTGCCAGTAAAGCTTGGTCAAAGTGCAGCCCAGCAGTTGGTGCGGCTACAGCGCCACGTTTTTCGGCAAATACCGTTTGGTACCGATCTTGATCATCAACTTGCACCGATCGATCTATATAGGGCGGCAGCGGTAACTCTCCAACTTGTTCGAACCAATCAAACAACTCGCATGAACAATGAAGCTCAAGTTCAAAAAAACTGCCCTGCCGGCCTAACACCGTTAGGTAAGCCGATGCGTCTTGATTAATATTTAAGCGCTGGCCCGGCTTGGGCGCTCGGCTGGCTTTGATTTGTGCAAGGAAACGCCGCTGATCTAATGGTCGTTCAAGTACTAATTCGAACTTACCACCACTTTCTTTGGTGCCGAACAGCCGAGCTGGTACCACTTTGGTGTTATTCAACACCAATAAGTCGCCGCTATTGAAATACTTCAAGATATCGGCAAACCCACCGTCAATAAGTGAGCCATCGGATTTGACGTGTAATAGCCGACTTGCCGAACGCTCAGCGCTTGGAAATTGAGCAATGAGATGCTCAGGCAGGTGGTAGTCAAAGTCATCGACGTTCATGGCCGCGGATGCTATCACTGTTTGCTGGAGGTCTCCATCATAACGGTGGTATTCGAGTGGCTTGGTGGGTTTTGCCAACGCCCAAAAACCAAAAGCGGCAACGCCAAAGCAATACCAATCAAAAGGCCATTTGCCCAAACCGTCGGGGACATAAGCGAAACTACGCCACTAACAAACACGCCCAAGCGAATCCATTCCAAGACACCAGCATACTGCTTGGATTCCATCAACGCACCGATGCTAAAGGTGGCCCATAGCACGAAACCAACGACCATCGCCGATTGGCCTAGACTCATTTGCTCGGCGAACAAACTGTAGTAAATACCCACGGTGGCAGTTAAGGCATATTGGATTATGCAATAACACTTAAGCCAAGCATTCACTTGAGTATCGTATTTAGAAAAGTGTTCTAACTCATTCTTTTCAATTGGGAATTCCTCTTCTACGTCAGGAGGTCGCCAACCCGTTCGGCGAAACCAAATCGTTAGCTTGTACCACCAATGCTTGGTGCGCCATGCGTCCTTAATCAGCTGAGCGTAGATTTGCGCGTTTACCCAAAGCGGGTTCCAACTTTGTACCGCACCGCGAATGCCAAAGATGGGCATGTCATCTTCTTGCTCTTCTTGGTAAGTGCCAAAGAGTCTATCCCAAAGAATAAACACGCCGCCATAATTTTTATCAATATAGATGGTATTTTGCGCGTGATGCCCGCGATGGTTTGAGGGGGACACGAAGAACCATTCGTACCAACCGAGCTTGCCTACATGTTGGGTATGAACCCAGAACTGATAAATCAAATTCAAGGCACCAACGCTTAACACCATCAACGGATCAAAACCGACGATGGCAAGCGGGATGTAAAAGATAAAACTGAGAAATCCTGTGCCGGTTTGTCTTAGAGCCGTGGTCAGGTTGTACTCTTCACTTGAATGGTGCACCACATGCGAAGCCCAAAGAATATTCATCTCGTGACCAAGGCGATGATTCCAGTAATAAAAGAAATCCCATAAGACAAAAACCACTAGCCAATTTAGCCAAGAGGCGCTTAAGTTCCAAATGGCAAAGTGCTGATGAACGGCTACGTAAACCGTAAATGGAATAAGCGCCTTGGAAACATTAATCAGCTGATTAATGGTGCCGGTCGCAAGACTAGTTAAGGAATCATTGACTCGGTAATAGGCGGTGCCGCGCACTTTCTCAGCGATTAGCTCAATGGCAATCAGCAGAAAAAAACCGGGCACCGCATAAAGAATCAAATCCATAGGCTAACTGTAAAAGCCTTTGCTCTGCTCGGCAAGGTCGAGAATCAGTTGTGCCGGTTTAAAGCGCTGACCATGCTCGGCATGTAAGCCTTCGAGCTTAGCTCTCACCTCAGTCAAACCCAGCGAATCCATATAGCGGAAAGGCCCACCGGTAAATGGTGGGAAACCAAGGCCGAAAATCGCACCGATATCACCATCACGAGCCGAACGCAGGATACCTTCTTGCAAGCAATATGCGGCTTCATTAAGCATTGAGAACAAGACGCGCTCAATAATGACCTGACGGCTCAACTCATTGCGGCCCGGGTTCTCTACACCAATCACCGAGTAAATGCTCTGATCGACTCGTTTGCCCTTAGAGTCTTCACTGTAATCGTAAAAGCCTTTGCCGTTTTTCTTACCCATTCGCTCATCGGCCAACACTTTGTCGACACCATCGATGAGAGGTATTCGATCGCCAAAGGCTTGATTGAGGGTCACAACAATATGAGCGCCCACGTCGATGCCGACTTCGTCCATTAATTTGATTGGCCCAACCGGCATACCAAAGCTCTCAAGCGAGTTATCGATCTCCTGAATGGCAACGCCTTCTAGTACCAATCGAACTGCCTCCATGTTGTAGGGAACCAGTACTCGAGTGGTGTAAAATCCGGGCCCGTCATTCACGACAATAACAGTCTTGCCTTGTTTCTTACCCAGCTCAACGGCGGTTGCGGTAACCCAGTCGGCCGTTTTAGTGCCGGAGATCACTTCTAATAGCGGCATTTTCTCGACCGGCGAAAAGTAATGCATACCAACAATGCGCTCAGGATGTTTTGCGGTGGCGGCCACATCATCAATTGGAATCGCGCTGGTGTTGGTCGCGAAGATGGTTTCTTTATTGCCAGATAAAGCCTCGATATCAGCTACCATCCGCTGCTTGAGACTCAAGTCTTCAAACACCGCTTCGATCACCACATCGCTGTTCTTAAAACCACGATAGTCTAATGACCCAGTTAAGCGCGCCATGATGCTTTGGTGTTGATGCGGCTTAATGCGGCGGCGATTGAGCTTTTTATCTACTAGCTTGCCTACATAGGCCATGCCTTTTGCCAAACCCTCAACACTGATGTCTTTAAGCCGCACTGTGGTTTTTGCCTTGTCGACCGTTACGTAACCAATCCCAGCTCCCATCAGCCCTGCTCCCAACACACCTACGTTTGAGATGGGGCGAGCCGTGGCGTCTGAATCCACGCCGGTGTCTTTTTTTAGGTCGGTAGTTGCAAAAAAGATATTAACGAACTGTTTTGATTCTGGTGTTACCAGCAATTCACCAAAGCCCTTGGCTTCGAGGTCTAAGGCTTTGTCTAGTGACATAGCCAAACCGCGATTTACGGTGTCTAGAATCTTCAACGGCGCTGGATACTTACCCTTGGTTTGGCTCATCACCTTTTTGCGCGCTTGGCTGATCACAAATTGGCGCACTGGCGACATGCGCATAAGCCGGTCTTTAAACCCGGATTTTCGGTTGGGTTTACCTTTTGCAACGTAGTTGTGCGCCACATCGAGCAGAATCGACGAGGCGACTACCTCATCCACCAAACCAATTTTTTTGGCTCGCGATGCGCTTAATTGGCGGCCAGTGAGCATCATATCCAGCGCATCAGGCAGCGGCACAACTCTTGGTAGACGTGTGGTTCCGCCGCCGCCCGGCAATAAGCCTAGTTGTACTTCTGGCACACCGATGCGAGTGGATTTACTGTCTGACGCGACTCGGTAGTCAAACACCAAAGAGAGTTCTAACCCACCGCCTAGACAAACTCCATTAATAGCCGCGACAGTGGTAATGGGCAGGTCTGCGACCTGTTGCAGCATGCCGTGCAATAACTTGGATGACTCGTAAGCTTGCTCTTGGGTTTCAATGGTTTGGAATATACTGATATCCGCACCGGCCAAAAACACATCTTTTTTGCCTGATGCGAACACCATGCCTTTGAGGCTGTTGTCGTTACGAATGTCGGCCAAAATACTTTCGTACTCACTTTGGCTGGCTTCGCTCAATACGTTTTGCGGCGAGTCTGGCGTATCCATGGTAACCAGAGCAATGCCGTTGTTTTTTTCTAAGGTAAAAATGGCCATGAGTGATCTCCGATTAAGCTGATTCCAGAACCATGGCAGCGCCCAAGCCGCCTGCCGCGCACGCTGTGATCAAGCCGTGCTGCTGGCCGGATCGTTTCAAGTCATAGAGCATTTGAGTGAGCTGGCGGGTACCCGTCGCAGCAAAAGGATGCCCCAGCGAAATAGAGCTGCCAGAGATATTAAATTTATCAAAATCAATCTCGCCAATGGCGTCATTGCGGTTCAGCCGTTCTTGTGCAAACTGTTTGGATGCAAAGGCTTGCGTGTTTGAAAGTACTTGCGCAGCAAAGGCTTCGTGCATGTCGATTAAATCGATGTCTTTTAAACTCAAACCCGCGGCATCTAAGGCCTTAGGCGTTGCGAAAGACGGCCCCATTAGCATTTGCCAATTGGGGTCGAGCGCCGCAAAGGCATAGCTTTTAATATAGCCAAGTGGTTGATGACCCAAGGCCTTGGCTTTTGCTTCGCTCATCAGCACAACAGCCGAAGCGCCATCAGTCAAAGGCGAACTGTTGGCGGCTGTCACCGAACCGTGTTTACGATCAAACACAGGCTTAAGCTTGGCGTACTTTTCAAGCTCTGAGCCAGAGCGTACTAAATTGTCTTTACTGATTGCCTGGTATTTTGGCCCCATAACCACGTTAATTACTTGCTCATCAAACCAGCCCTCTTCCCAGGCTTTGGCGGCATTCATATGAGAACGATGCGCCAACGCATCTTGATCGGCTCTGGCGATGCCATTTTCTTTCGCCATGTTCTCGGCCGCCTGCCCCATGGTAAATTCCGAAGAAGGTTCTTTGATCGCAGGTTGGCTAGGCATCAAATCTTTTAGGCCTATCCCTTTGAAAGCCTTGAGCTTACTGCCTTTGCTGTATGAGCTTTTAACCATGGCTTCGGTCATTTTTTTATTAAAGCTGATTGGCGGTTGCGACATCACATCGCAGCCGCCCGCGATGCCAGCGTCAATCACGCCAGTTTGAATGTTCATGGCGATGTCGGCGGCCGATTGGTAACTGCTGGCGCAGGCTCTTGAGACACTGTAAGCGTCGGTGCTCACCGGCAGATTCGCACCTAATACGATTTCGCGGCCAATATTTGGCGCATCGGGGGCCATCACCACCTGACCAAAGACCAGCTTTTCAATCTCGGTTTTATCCACATCAGCGCGTTCCACCAATTCGGCCACTAAGTGCGAGGCCAATGTCCGGGCCGGAAAGGTGCTGTAGCCAGTAGCAATTCGTAAAAATGGAGTGCGCGCACCAGCGACCACCGCGACGCGATTAAGTTGAGAAGCCATAATTTATCCTCAAACGTGGAATTCGCCGCTGATCATAGCAAACCTTGCCGTGAGTCCGCAGCAATACGCCATTAAGCTAGAAACAGGCTTCTAACTTTGACCAATCAAAATATGGGCCCGGGTCTGGTTTACGCCCAGGGGCAATATCGCTGTGTGCATAAACGTTATTTGAAATTGCGGGGTACTGCTGTTGAACGCAAGTAACTAGTTCCCGCAACGCTTTATATTGTTGTTCGGTAAATCCATTTGGATCAGTATCTAAGCCTTCAAGCTCAATGCCAATAGAGAAATCATTGACTCGCCCACGTTGCAAACATTGAGACTCGCCGGCATGCCATGCGCGCTTGTTCACCGGTACAAATTGAATCAGCTGGCCGCTGCGTCTAACAAAAAAATGCGCACTCACCGTTAAGTGCGCCATACTTTCAAAATACGGGTGCTCGCTTGACGAGAGTTGATTCAAAAAGAAGCGCTCTACACAGTCGCCGCTGTATTCACCAGGAGGCAAGCTAATACAATGAACAATAATTACACTTGGAGCCTCGTTGTTAGGGCGTTCATCGCAGTTAGGCGACGCCTTGTACTCGGCCGACTCAACGAGACCGTTTTTGAGATTAAGCCGCATAGATTAAGCGCAAAACCAGATGAGCCACGCCACAAGCCATCAATCCGGCAATCACATCATCCAACATGATGCCAACACCACCGTGGACGTGTTTGTCGAGCCAGCTAATTGGCCACGGTTTAAGAATGTCGAACAATCGAAACAAAACAAAAGCCAAGACCAACGTTTTCCAGCTCAGTGGTAGCCACAACATGGCAATAAACAAACCCATGATCTCATCCCAAACAATCGCACCGTGATCGTGTACGCCTACGTCTCGAGCGGTTTGTCCGCAGAGGTAAATGCCAATAACACAACCCAAAACAATCAAGCTAAGGAAGCCAATAGAATGAGTCGTTAGAAGCGAAGACGCCAGCCAAACTAAGGGAACCCCCGCGAGAGTACCCCACGTGCCCGGCGCGGGTTTTAATAATCCACTTCCAAAGCCCAGCGCGAGGAAATGCACCGGATTGTTTAGTTGAAAGTTGTTTGATTGATTCATAAGCTTTGGGCTCCGCTAATCAGTAAAATGTTCGAAGCCCAGATTTTTAGCTGCTGGCAAGACGTTATCACCTTGTCTAAGGCATACCGAACTGCTAGTGCTGCGAGTGACGCTGCCTATTTTACTTAGTGGCAAACCTAACGCTTTGCTGAGGTCTTTGACTTCGCCGCGTCTCTCTGGTTTGACGGTAAAGGCCAATTCGTAGTCGTCACCACCGTAAAGTGCGAAGTCCATTTGTTGTTTGCTATTTAAATCAAATACAGACTTATAGGCCGCGGAAACTGGGATGGCGTCAACATTGATTTCCATCGCCAACTGGCTTTGATGGCAGATATGCGTCAAATCGGCGACGAGACCGTCGGAAACATCAATACATGCATTGGCGATATTCAGCAAACCAAGCCCCAGTTCAACTCTGGCTTGAGGCCGATAGTGCGCCATTTGAACCTGGGTTTCTAAGCTTTTTTCTAGGGCAATTTTACCTTGTAAATTAGCCAGCCCAAGTGCCGCATCACCGACACAACCAGACACATAAACATCATCGCCAAGCTTTGCATTTCGCCTAGAAAGTACTTTACTTTTATCTAATAAACCTATGATTGTGCAGGATAATGTGAGATTTCCATTTGTGGTGTCGCCGCCAATCAGTTGAACTTGATAGTGTTCAGCTTGGGCTTTCAATCCGCTCGAAAACTCAGCCAGCCATTCGGTGTTCACACTTGGTATCGTCAGCGCCATGGTTGCATACTTAGGCAAGGCGCCCATGGCCGCCATATCGCTGCAATTTACTGAGAGAATTTTATGTGCTAAATGGCTGGCTGGCGTGCCCTCAAGAAAATGCACGCCTTCAACCATGGTATCGGTACTGATGGCGATATCTTGATCGTTTGGCGGTTCGAACACGGCGGCATCATCGCCGATGTCGATACGAGTACTGTGGTGTTGAGGCCCAATGCCCTGACAATAGTCGCGGATAATGGAGAACTCAGCCATTTAGGTAATTAGGCCGCGGCTCTTACCTGTTGCGCAATTTTATCTATCACGCCATTGATAAACTTATAGCTGTGTTCAGCGCCAAAGGTTTTGGCCAATTCGATCATCTCATTGATCACAACCTTAGTAGGAACATCGGGCTTGTATGCCAATTCGTAGGTTCCCAAACGCAATATGGCGCGCTCTACTGGGTCTAACTTAGCAAAATCGCGACCAATGTGAGGTTCTATTATGCCGAGCAATTCATCGGAGACCTTTGGAACTTCGTTCATAATTTCTCTTAGAAACTTACGATCGATGTTTTGCATGTCATGAATTTGGCTAAACCGCTCTTCTATATCTTCTGCAGGCTGCTGTGTGATATCCCATTGATACAAAGCTTGAACAGCAGCTTGGCGCGCATTATGGCGGTTTTTGCTCATTGTAGAACTCAGACTACGTCAAATGCTTGACGAGGTTAACCATTTCTAGCACCGTCATCGCGGCTTCTGCGCCTTTATTACCCGCCTTGGTACCGGCGCGTTCAATGGCTTGTTCGATGGTATCCACTGTGAGTACCCCAAAACCCACAGGCACACCAGAACTGAGCTGCACTTGGGTAAGACCTTTTGCGCATTCTCCTGCTACGTAGTCGAAATGCGGCGTACTCCCGCGAATGACAGCGCCCAGGGCGATCACACCATGGTAATCGCCGCTCTCGGCCATTTTTTTGACGGCCAAGGGGATTTCAAATGCGCCCGGCACGTATGCAACAGATAAAGACTCTGTATCCACACCGTGGCGACCCAGCACGTCAATCGCGCCACTCAGCAAGGCATCGCCAATAAAACTATTGAACCGCCCTACCACGATGGCTAGTTTTTGACCTTGACCGCTTAATTCGCCACTGATGACCTTATGACTCATAGTATTTTCCTCAAACACATTTTCTAGTTTGCTTGGATTTGCTTTGCCTGATCTGTATTCGGCCGTTGCGAATACGGCTTAGCCGTATATATCCAAACCAATATAATCGACTATTTCTAAATCAAACCCCGATAGACCATGGGTTTTGCGTTCTCGCCCCAACACCTGAATTTTGCCCGCGCCCAAATTTGAAAGAATTTGGCTGCCAGCACCAAGTAAGCGCAAATGACCAGACGCGCTGGGATGTTGATTATTTTGCAATTGATCGAGATCATACACGACCTCCTCGGCATTTTGGGTATAGCGCAAGATCACCACAATGCCATTGTTCTCAAGAATGTAGTCCATGGCCTTTTGAACCGGGAAGTAGTTCTTGCCATTTAATACTTTTAAGGTTGCTAAAAGATCGGATTCAACGTGAATGCGTACCGGAATAGGCACAGTTGGATCAACCTCGCCTTTGATAAAAGCAATGTGAGTTTCGTCGCGCTCGTTGTCTTGAAACACAACCGCCTTGAGATCGCCTTTAGTGGTATTGATGATCGATTCTTTAACGGGTACAACACTAGGCTCATGCTCTAGACGATAGCGAATTAGTTCGGCAATAGAACAGATTTTTAAATCATGTTCTTTGGCGAACTCAACTAAGTCTGGCATTCGCGCCATACTGCCGTCTTCATTTAAAATTTCGCAGATCACGCTGGATGGCTCTCGGCCCGCAAGTCGTGAAAAATCGACACCGGCCTCAGTGTGCCCGGCCCGGCTTAATACCCCACCTGGCTGAGCCATAATCGGGAAAATATGCCCTGGCATGACGATATCACTGGGTTTGGCATTCTTGGCCACCGCGGCTTGGATGGTGCGGGCACGATCGGCTGCCGAAATGCCTGTGGTTACGCCTTCTGCGGCTTCAATAGACATAGTAAAGTTGGTCGAAAAACGCGCGCCATTATTATCGCCCACCATCAACGGCAAGCCTATTTGCTGGCAGCGCTCTTCGGTGAGCGTCAGGCAAATTAGGCCACGACCGTAGCGAGCCATAAAGTTGATGTCTTCTGGGCGCACGCAATCGGCGGCCATCATCAAATCACCTTCGTTTTCACGGTCTTCATCGTCGGTGATGATGACCATCTTACCGTTTCGGTAGTCTTCTAGAATTTCTTCAACGCTGCTGATCGACATAATGTTCTTTACTGATTTAAACCGCGAAATAGTAGCGCAGAATCGCCAAGGCGAGCCAAATAATCAGGCCCAGCGACATAACAACGCCGATTTGCCTCAAAACAAGAAACTGACGCGGATACATCATGCCAATCACATGCAAAACGCGAGCTATTAGCAATACCGCTCCGGCCCAAAAGACGCGCGAGGGCGACAAATCCAAACTCTCAAGTATCCACATTAAGAATAAGGTCAACGGCACGTATTCGACAAAATTGCCTTGAATTCGAATTGCGACATTAAGTTCTTTAAGACCGCCGTCGCCTAAGGAAATGCGCTCCTTAAAACGAAAGCGGATGACATTGATGCAAAGCATGACAAACATCAAAGCCATAGCGGCGGCGAATAAAGGGGTAATCAGAGTCATACTATTTAAACCCGTGCTGAGATAAGAACTCAGCACTTATTGAATTAGAACCTTGAGACAATTGCTTACCTTGCGAATCAACATCGCCAGTTAGAAGGCGCTCGAGATATCGGGCGATTAAATCGACTTCGATATGAACTTGATCGCCGACAGCAATATCGCCAAAGGTAGTCACCTCAAATGTATGCGGTATAACATTAATGTCAAAGTGATTTCCATCAACTGAGTTGACCGTCAAACTGGTGCCGTTGATGGTAATCGAGCCTTTTTGAGCAATGTATTTGGCCAAGTTATTAGGTGCTTCAAATACCATTCGCCAAGATCGTGCGTCTTCTGTCATAGACACCAATTTTGCCAAACCATCGACATGGCCTGACACCAAATGCCCGCCCAAGCGGGTTGTTGGCAACAAAGCCATTTCAAGATTGACGCGAGTACCAACTTGCCATTGGCCTATCAAGGAATGATTAATCGACTCAATAGACACATCAAAAGCATACTGGCCATCTTTGATATCTACGACGGTTAAACATACGCCGTTGACCGCAATGCTATCACCGAGTTGTACGACGCGATCACGAAACTCATGTGCTGTGACAACAATACGCACATCGCCTTTCACGCGGTTGACAGCGCTGACTGAACCAATGGTTTCGATAATTCCGGTGAACATTTAGGCAGCCTCCGAGTTAATCCGATCTTGAGGCCATTGCCCCGTCTAAGTTAAAACGTTGTTGACGCATCAATGGCGCGACTATTGAAATGATCAAAACAGTTTTTGTGACAATAGTGCCACCGAGGCTGAATTAGAAGCGCTTAGCAAAACGTCTTCGCCAACGATTTCGGAAGCACGTATGCGAAATTCTGGTCGCTGGTCGAATGGAATCGCTTGATTGAACTTGAACATACTCCGCCCTTGATCACCAAGTACAGAGCCAGCATAAAACAAGGCCATTTCGTCGACCAGCTCCGCTTTTACAAAAGCGCCTGCAATCGTCTGCCCTGCTTCGATGAGCACTTCATTGCATTGCCAGCGCGCCAGTTCAGCCAACACTTCTTGAGGAACGATTTGCCCGTCGACACCAATGTTAACGACCTCAGCGCCTACTTCAATTAAAGCGGCTGTTTTATCGGCGTCTTCCGATGCAGTTAGAATTAAACACTGATGATCGTCACCAATAATTCGCGCATCTAAGGGGCATCGTAGCTGCGTATCAAGCACGACCCGTAAGGGCTGACGTTGCGTTCCTTCAGCCCGCACATTGAGTTGGGGGTCGTCAGCCAATACCGTACCAATGCCGGTAAGAATCGCTGAACATTCCGAACGCAGGCTTTGCACTCGCTGACGAGCAACTTCACTCGTAATCCATTTACTTTGCCCATCAAAGGCCGCAGTACGGCCATCCAAGGTGGCCGCCGACTTTAGAATGACCCAAGGCCGCCGATGCGCCATGCGCATAATGAAACCACGATTCAGCCAACGAGCTTCGTCGCCGAGCAGATCCGATTCCACCTCAATACCGGCGCCAGTTAATTGTTCAAACCCGCCGCCTTCTACCAAGGGATTTGGATCTCTGATGGCAGCAACCACACGAGCAACGCCCGCGTCGATCAACCCATCTGTGCACGGTGGCGTTCTGCCTTGATGACAGCAAGGCTCTAGATTTACATAAGCGGTCGCACCACGCGCCTTGTCACCGGCGTCGGCTAAGGCCAACCGTTCGGCATGCAGTTCACCGGCCGATTGATGCCAGCCTGAGCCCACGATTACCTCATCACGCACTAACACGCATCCAACTCTGGGGTTGGGTTGAGTTGTGGATTCACCTTGCGCCGCCAAGGCCAACGCAGCGCGCATCATGGATGCGTCGTCGCTGGGGTCAAATTGGCTAAAATCGAACGACATCGTGTTAATTGTCTTTATTGAGTTTGGATTGCGCTCGAGCTCGGGATGCTTTGCGCCCGCGCATGGTTTGTTGTTGCAGACGTTTGATTTCCTCGCTAAAGGCGTCGACGTCTTGAAACGAACGATACACAGAAGCAAAGCGCACATAGGCAACTTGATCGACTTCTCGTAGCTCATTCATAACTAACTCGCCTATTTGTCGTGCCTGAATTTCGCGCTCGCCACTGGTGAGCAAGGTATGCTTTATTCGATGCAATATCTGTTCAATTTGATTCGAATCTACGGGTCGTTTCTCCAAAGCTCGTTCTAAGCCTCTAACCAACTTGTTTGAATCGTAGTGCTCACGATCGCCATTGGATTTCACCACAAAC
The DNA here is from genome assembly GCA_937922925.1 of uncultured Arenicella sp. GTDB lineage: Bacteria > Pseudomonadota > Gammaproteobacteria > Arenicellales > Arenicellaceae > Arenicella. Next base: position 21,379 of record CALAKU010000003.1, read on the forward strand.
GGCAGTTTAAGACTGGCCTCTTCGAGCGTACTAAAACGTTCTCCACAGGCTTCGCAAGATCGGCGACGCCGCACGGCATCGCGATCTTCGGTAAGGCGCGAGTCTATCACTCGCGTATCGTCGTTTTGGCAAAATGGGCAACGCATAAGGCTTAGTCTATTGCGGTTAAGCGAATTTCACCAATTTGAACGACAAATAACTATGGAGTGTCTTAACTGTAGACTGGAAATTGGCTGCACAATTCGACAACTTCGCCTTTAACGCGCGCGACCACGTCGGCGTCGTAATTGCCTTCGCCATCGATGGTGTCCATCACATCGCTCATCCAATCGGCCAGCGTTTGCATTTCGCTCAAGCCAAACCCACGAGTGGTAATCGCTGGAGTGCCGATGCGAATGCCACTGGTAACAAAGGGGCTTTGTGGATCGCTTGGCACTGCGTTCTTGTTGACCGTAATGTTTGCAGCGCCGAGCGCAGCCTCGGCGGCTTTACCGGTAATGCCTTTGCTTACCAAGCTGATCAAACTCAAATGATTGTCTGTGCCACCAGAAACTGGAGAGTAACCGCGTTCAAGCAAGGCCGAGGCCAAAGCGCGAGAGTTATCTAAGGTGCGTTGTTGGTAGTTAGTAAATTCTGGTTCAAGCGCCTCTTTGAAGGCCACGGCTTTCGCAGCAATCACGTGCATTAATGGGCCACCTTGGCAGCCAGGGAATACGCGCGAGTTAAAGGCTTTTTCAAGTTCTGGATTGGATTTGGCCAAGATAATGCCACCACGTGGGCCACGTAGAGTCTTGTGCGTGGTGCTGGTGCAAACATCGGCGATTTGAACGGGGCTGGGATAAAGCCCGGTCGCAATCAAGCCAGCGACGTGCGCGATATCGCACATCATTACCGAGCCAACTTTATCACTGATGTCGCGGAATCGTTGCCAATCAACAATTCGCGAATACGCGCTAAAACCGGCAACAATCATTTTCGGTTTGTGCTCAAGCGCAAGAGCCTCAACTTGATCGTAATCGATCTCGCCCGTGCTTTCGTCCAAGCCATATTGCACCGAATTGTACAAGCGACCGGAGAAGTTCACTTTGGCACCGTGAGTTAAATGCCCGCCGTGATCCAAACTCATGCCCAGTACTGTATCGCCAGGATTCATCACTGCTTGATAAACCGCAATATTGGCCGACGAGCCGGAGTGAGGCTGTACGTTCGCGTAATCGGCGCCAAACAGCTTTTTGACGCGCTCAATGGCTAAGTCTTCAGCCACATCAACGTGAGCACAACCACCGTAATAACGTTTGCCTGAATAACCTTCTGCATATTTATTCGTGAGCTTGCTGCCTTGCGCTTGCATGACTGCGGGGCTGGCGTAATTCTCTGACGCGATTAGCTCGATATGCTCTTCTTGGCGACGATCTTCGTCCAAGACGGCTTGCCATAGTTGTGGGTCAACATTGGCAATGGTGCTGTTGTTCGAAAACATGATGTGGCTCCGACTCTCTGTGTTTGTAGGTTTTAACTAGTTCGAATATGGGCTTAATTTAACGTGGGCAACTTACAGCTAAGCGACTTACAGCTATGCGACTTACTAGGACAAAATTCACTAGGATACGACTCACAGCAACTGACCTAATGGCTATTTGATAGATCGCTATTTAACTTACAGCAATTCAAATTGGCTACTAACTTGGCAAAAACGATAGCCAAGTTTTAAGGAATATCTGGTAGATCGGCTCCTTCTTTGTCAACCACTTCAACAATAAGGTCTTCGGCTTTTGCGCCCAGCGCTAAGACTGTCGGGCTGGCAACAAAGATCGACGAATACGTTCCGATCAACACACCGATGATTAAGGTAAGCGCAAAACCACCAAGGGCTTCGCCACCAAAAAAGTAAAGTGCAATCAACACTAATAAGGTAGTCAACGAAGTGAGTATGGTTCTTGGCAATGTTTGATTAATGGAAATGTTCATCACATCGTCGGTGGCGGTGTCGCGTACTTTACGAAAGTTCTCGCGAATACGGTCAAACACCACAATCGTATCGTTTAAGGAATAACCGATTACTGCGAGTAAGGCCGCCAACACTGGCAGTGTAAATTCAAACTGCAATATTGAGAACACACCGACGGTAATAAGTACGTCGTGTATCAAGGCAGCGACAGACCCGAGTGAGAACTTCCATTCAAAGCGAAAAGCAACATAAATCATGACGCCAATTAATGCATAAATCAGCGCAAGAATACCTTTCTCAAACAGCTCACGGCCAAAGGTCGGGCCAACAAACTCAACGCTACGAACTTCGCCGCTGCCAATTTCAGATGCGGCTAAAAGATCTACAATTCGGGTACTCACTTTGTCGTCGCTAGTTTGTTCGGTCAACGGTACTCGAATTAATACGTCTTGCTTGGTACCAAAGTGCTGCACGACTGCATCCGATACACCACCGGAAGCCATTACCTCGCGAATGCCGATCACTGAAACTTCTTCGGGGTAGAAAAGTTCAACCTTAGTACCACCAGAAAAATCAATGCCAAAATTAAGACTATTGGTCGTCAAAGAATAAATGCTGGCGATCAATAAAATGATCGAGAAAACCAAGGCAATTTTACGCTTGCCGATAAAATCAATTTGCGTTGTTTTTGCGAGTAATTCCATGGCCACTCTCCTAAATTGCGAGCTTTTCTAAACGACGATTGCCGTAGAAAAGGTTAACGAGAATGCGCGACACAAAAATAGCCGTTAGCATCGATGTCAAAATTCCGATACACAAGGTGATCGCGAAACCTTGAATAGGCCCGGTACCAAAATTGAACAGCACAAAGGCAGCAATCAAGGTAGTTAAATTGGCATCAAAGATAGTGCTGAATGCGTTTCCATAACCTTGATGAATCGCGCTTTGAGGCGGCGCCCCGTTTTTGACTTCTTCGCGCACGCGCTCGAATATCAACACATTGGCATCAACCGCCATACCCACCGTCAGCACTAAACCAGCCACGCCGGGTAGTGTTAGCGTAGCTTGCAGTAAAGATAAAACGCCAACGATCAAAACCAGATTGAGCATCAGCGCAAAGCTGGCGACCGCGCCAAACACGCGGTAATAGACAATCATAAACACGAGAACAGCGAGAAAACCGTAGAGCACCGACTTAAAGCCTTTGGATATATTTTCCGCGCCAAGACTCGGCCCAACGGTGCGTTCTTCGATGATATAAACCGGGGCGGCGAGTGACCCCGCACGCAATAACAAAGCGATGTCATTCGCTTCTTTAGAGCTATCAAGACCACTTATTTGAAAACGTTTGCCTAGCTGCTGCCTGATTACTGGTGCAGTGATGACTTCCTTAATTTCACGGGTTTTGATGATCGGATCACCGTTTTCATCAAAGCGGGTATCTGCCACTGTTTCAACATAAACAACGGCCATTCGTTTATTAATATTTTCGCCAGTGACATCCGAGTTAACCGCAGAGCCTTTCGCGTCCAAGGTGATATTGACAACCGGGCCGCCATTTTGCGAATCAAAACCGGCACTGGCATCAACGATGTTATCACCCGAATACAAGACTCTAGATTTCAATATGATGGGTCTGGAATCACGAAAGAAAAACCGCTTTGAGCCTGTTGGCACACGGCCTCGAGCCGCGGAGGCCTGATTGTCCTCATCAACTAAATGAACTTGCAGTGTTGCTGTTTTACCCAAGATATCCTTAGCTAAAGATGGGTCTTTCACCCCCGGTAATTGCACCACGATTCGATCAGTCCCTTGTTGTTGAATCACGGGCTCAGACACACCAAGTTGATCGATTCGGTTACGAATCGCCAGCATATTCTTTTTCAAGGCCGCTTTACGGGTTTCAGAAACGCCCGCTTCGCTTAACTGCATGCTCAATACGAAGCTGTTATTGTTCTCGCTGGTGGTCGCCACCAACTCAGGATAGTCACGGGCAAACAAGCCTCGGGCTTGTTCACGTAATTCTTCAGTCTTAAACCGAACCACAATGGCGCCGTTGTCACGCTGGGTAATCCCAGATAAACGCACGCCCTCTTCTCGTAATTTTTTGCGTAAGTCTTCGTAGTAATCGGCATTGGCTTTGCGCTCGGCGGCATCCATATCGACTTGCATCAAAAAGTGCACACCACCGCGCAAGTCCAAGCCCAGATACATTGGTGCGCCGCCTAAAGACTGCATCCATCCTGGTGTGGTTGGCATATCTGCAAGCGCAACCGGGTAGAGATCTTTCAAATCAGCCTTGAGAACATTTTGGGCAAGGATTTGATCGTCTTCAGACGCTAAGCGCACCTGAATCTTTTCACCATTTAAGCGAATGTCTTTGATGGGCACATCCGCAGACGACAAAACAGACTTGGCTCGCTCTAAAATCGTGGTGTCGACCACAGCATTACGAGCGCCGATAATTTGAACGCCAGGCTCCGCCTGATACAAGTTTGGCGATGCGTAAATCAAACCGAAAGCCACAATCAGTACGACGGCTAAGTATTTCCATGCTGGGTTCTTATTCATAACAACTCAATTAATAAAGGCTCTAATTCTCAAGGCCGAGATATCACTCATATAAGTATCACTCGTATAAGTATCACTCGTGTAGGTATTGATCATCATCGTCGGAGGTCTGAGCCTTAGTCGACAATTCGATCAAGCCTATACCGTGCCCTTTGGCATCATGGCTTGAACCGCAACTCTTTGGACCTTGATTTCAGTATCCTTAGCGATTTGCAGCGTCACAAAGTTTTCGTCAACCGAAGTTATTTTGCCTAGCACTCCGCCCATAGTGACCACCTCGTCGCCTTTAGCTAGCCCAGCAACCATGTTTTTATGTTCTTTTTGGCGTTTTTGTTGGGGGCGAATCAGCAAGAAATAGAAGATCACAAACAGCGCAACCATGGGCAATAAGCTTAAAAAGCTGCCTTGGCCACCGCCACCAGTTTGAGCAACGGCATCCGAAATAAATAGGCCTAGTAATTCGTTCATTTTTAGTCTCGTCGAATTAAGTCAATTTGCTGGTCTTCGCGCAGTGCACACCAGCGGCTAAAAAGAGCGCGAATTATGCCACAGTCGGGTCAGCTTGACCTCGCCTGTCAAAAAAATTCGCTTTGAATTCTTCAAATTGCTCCTTCTCTATGGCATCTCGCATTTGCTGCATTAGATTTAAGAAGAAGTGCAAATTATGTACGGTGGCTAAACGAGCACCGAGGATTTCGTTATTTTTCAATAAGTGCTTTATATAAGAACGAGAAAACTGTTTACAAGTAGAACAGGTGCAGCTTTCATCAATCGGGCGAGTGTCCATTTCGTACTGGGCATTGCGGATTTTCACCACACCTGTATCGGTATACAACCAGCCATTGCGGGCATTTCTCGTCGGGAGGACACAATCGAACATGTCTACGCCATAACTAACGGCGGTGACTAGATTTTCTGGTGTACCAACCCCCATGAGATATCGAGGCTTGTCGTCTGGCATGAGCGGTGCAAGGTGCTCTAGAACTCGATACATCTCTTCTTTTGGCTCGCCCACCGACAAGCCGCCGATGGCATAGCCGTCGAAACCGATGTTTTTGAGCCCTTCAAGCGATTCGGTACGAAGATGCTCGTACATACCGCCTTGAATGATACCGAACAAGGCCGACTCACTTGACCCGTGGGCGACCTTAGATCGCTCAGCCCAACGAAGCGATAGCTCCATTGACTCTCGGGCTTGCGCTTCGCTCGCAGGATAAGGCGTGCATTCGTCAAAAATCATGACAATGTCGGAGCCGAGCTTGGCTTGGATATCAATGGCTTCTTCAGGCCCCAAAAATCGCTTACTGCCGTCAATGGGCGATTTGAAGGTGACGCCTTTTTCGGAAATTTTACGCAACTCGGCCAAAGACCATACTTGGAAGCCGCCGGAATCCGTCAAAATCGGTTTTTGCCATTGCATAAAGTCATGCAAATCACCATGGGCCTGAATCACATCGGTGCCCGGTCGCAACATCAAATGAAAGGTATTGCCTAACACGATTTGCGCACCAACTTCATCGAGTTCAGCCGGCGTAACCGCTTTTACCGTGGCGCTCGTGCCCACTGGCATAAATATAGGCGTTTGGATATCACCTCTAGGAAACGATAACGTTGTTCTGCGTGCGGCGCCATCGCGGCTTAGTACATTGAACTGCATGTTTATATTCCGGGATAGAAAACTGTAGTGAGCCGCTAATGATCGACCAGTAGTTGTAAGGCCGTTAGATACCCGTTTTTGCCCTGCCCGGCTATTTGCGTGCGACACACGTCGGTGATCATTGAGGTTTTACGGAAGTCTTCGCGCGCGTGCACGTCAGATAAATGCACTTCGACGGTTGGAATCTGGCATCCGCTAATGGCGTCTCGCAGGGCAATGGACGTGTGGGTAAGACCACCGGGATTGATGATCATTGCATCAGCAGTGCGGCGATGCGCTTGCATAAAATCGATCAAATCGCCCTCATGATTACTCTGATAGAAGAATAATCGATGGCCCTGAGCCACAGGCTGATCAAGAAGCCAACGCGTTACATCATGCAGCGATTCAGAACCGTAGACCTCTGGCTCACGTTCGCCCAATAGGTTTAGATTCGGGCCATTAAGAATCAGTATTTTCATCGCCGCACCCTAATTTAGCCTTGTACCGTCGACAAAGAATCAACAATATCGCTGTGGTCTACGTCGGTCGAAACAACGCCTTTACCGATACCATCAATAAGAATGAAATTTAGTTTGCCATTGATGTTTTTTTTATCGTGCGACACAACCTCTAGAACTCGTTGAGGGTCAACCTTGCCTAACTCAGGCAAATCAAAGAGATTGAGCACACGCTGAGCTTGTTGGTACTGCGAATCGCTTAGCAGCCCTTTTTTATTAGAAATAAAATTAGCGCACTTCATGCCGTAAAGAACCGCTTCCCCGTGATACAAACCACCATAGTCTTGAATGGTCTCAAATGCGTGACCAATAGTATGGCCATAATTCAAAAGCCGGCGCTCGCCATTTTCAAATTGGTCATTTGAGACAATTTGAGCTTTGATTCGACAGCTCTTGGCGATGATGTCACTTAATAGAGCTTGATCACTTAAGCTAAGTAAATCGTCAAATCGCGCCTCAATCGTGTCAAAAATGGATTTGTCGCGAATGAAGCCGTACTTAATCGCCTCAGCTAATGACGAAATCACATTGCGGCGTGGCAATGTAGCCAAAAAGCCGGGATCAACCAATACGGTTTGCGGCTGATAAATGGCACCAACAAGGTTTTTTCCGGCTGCTAAATTAACCGCTGTCTTACCGCCAATCGCTGAATCGATCATCGCCAACAAGGTAGTCGGAATTTGAATAAAGGGGATGCCGCGCATGTACGTCGCCGCCACAAACCCGCCAAGATCACCAACTACACCACCGCCTAGCGCCAGTAACACGCTAGAGCGGTCGCAGCCGATTTCAACCATTTGTGACCAAACTTGTTCGGCAAACCGAATGTTTTTGGCCGACTCGTCGCCGGGTACCACAATACATTCAATTCGATAGCCCGCCGCATTGAGCTCATCGATTACCGATTGATACTCAGCCAAAATAGCGGCTTGACTGAGCACAACCCATTGTTGGCCTTTATTCCAAGGTTTGAGCAATTCCGATAAGCGATGGCGTAAACCATCTTCGACGTGAATTGAATATGAGTCGGCTCCCAGATCTAGATCAATGATCTGCGCTTGAATAGATGTCATAAGAGAATAGCTGCGGCGAAGATTGCCAAGTGTGCTGCTATTTTATCGTTTTCTCTAGGTCTCTGACCAGCGCATTCATATCGACATGCGCAACGATATTGCCGCCCATCCAGATTTCGACGGAATAAACCGCTTGCGCGACCAGCATTTGGATGCCATTGACCGTATGCGCGCCTTGCTTGGCCGCTTTGGCCAAAAACTCACTCTTGAGTGGGTTGTAGATTAAATCGACGGCCGCCCGAGATGCCTCGAAAAACGCATCGCCCACCGGTGATTCCTGTGCATTGGGGCTCATGCCGACTGAGGTGGTATTGATAATACAATCGCAACCTTCGGCCGCCGCTGGATCACTTAAGTCATCAAAGATGGCCACGTTTGTTGCTTCATTAATGGCGAGAATAGTGTTCTTTAGTTGCTCTGCGCGTTCAACCGTACGATTGACTATGTTCACGCTCTGCGCCTCGCCTTCAGCCAGCACTGCTCCGACAGCTTGGGCACTGCCACCAGCGCCAATCACAAGAAAGCGCTTGCCCTGAACATCAATATCGTTTTGACGCAGCGTATAGGCAAAGCCCATGACATCGGTATTGTAACCGGTGAGCTTGTTGGCTACCCGATTAACGCAGTTAACCGCGTTCATGACTTTGGCTTTGTGGTCGACTTCATCCAGCAAATCGATAACATTGGCCTTGTGAGGAATGGTGACATTCACTCCGTCAAAGCCACCGACTCGAAAGCCGGAGAAGAAACTTTTTAGGCGCTCTTGGGGTAATTCGATTGAGCGATAAGATGCATCGTCTATTTCCAATTGACGATAGATTGCTTTGTGCAGGGCTGGGCTCAAACTATGGCCTAATGGCTCACCAAGTAACGCGAATCGTTTCAAACCCCACCTTTATTGGTCGTGTGACACAACCGTTGTTTGGTTAACAGCATAAAGCAAGGCAAACGCCATCTAAGCGACACCCTTGCTTCGTCTTGATCGTACCGCATTTGCTAAATTTCGGCAAAGTTGCTTGGTGTCTGTCCAGTTGATGCAACCGTCGGTGATGCTTTGACCGTAAACCAAAGGCTGATCCAACACCACTTTTTGGTTACCCTCAACCAAGTTAGATTCAATCATGATTCCAAAAATACGCGATTCGCCGTCAGCGATTTGTCGACATACGTCTTCGCAAACTTCTTTTTGACGCGATGGCGTTTTAAAACTGTTGGCGTGACTAAAGTCGATCATGATATTCGGTTTTAAACCCGCCTCCCTCAGCATGGTGGCGGCCTCCTCGACATGCGGCGCCTCGTAATTTGGCTGCTTATTGCCACCACGTAAAATAATGTGGGTATAGGCATTACCTGTGCTTTTAACGATGGCCGTGCGCCCTTCTTTGGTTACCGACAAAAAATGGTGAGAGTGGCTTGCCGCACCAATCGCATCGACGGCTATCTTGAGGTTGCCATTGGTACCATTTTTAAATCCAACCGGGCACGACAACCCCGATGCCAATTCCCGATGACATTGGCTTTCGGTAGTACGCGCGCCAATGGCGCCCCAGGCAACACAATCGCCCGTGTATTGAGGCGTAATTAAGTCCAAATACTCGCAACCCGCAGGAACGCCTAACTCATTGATGGACAACAATAAGTTACGCGCAATCCCCAAGCCTTTATTAACACTATAGGTGTCGTTTAAATCAGGGTCGTTGATCAGCCCTTTCCAACCTACAGTAGTTCTAGGCTTCTCAAAGTAGACTCGCATAACAATGACTAAATCACTCGCAAGCTCTTGCTTTAACTCGCTCAACCCCTGTGCATATTCTAAGGCCGCCTCGGGGTCGTGAATGGAACAGGGCCCAACCACAGCAACTAAACGATCATCATCGCCGGCTAGCACCGCTTCAATCTCTTGCCGCCCTTTATAGGTCGTGCTCGCGGCGGCCTCTCCTAATGGGTATTGCTCATGAATTTGGGTTGGTGAAACCAGCTCTTTGGTTTCCGCAATACGGATGTCATCAGTTTGTTTCATACTTCTTTTAGTTCGTTTTAGCCCAATTCAAAACCCATTATGTGAGCGCACAAGCAGGCCGAATCAACCGCACTGCGTACAACAAGGTTAAGCCGTGGTTTAAAATTGATTAATTTAGATTTATTATCAAGGTCTTGGGAGCGAAAGTTAATTTAGTACCCAAGGTTGATTTGCAACTATAACATGTCATCATTGCATTGGTTCAGCCGCCTCAACTATTTAGCCTAGAAAGTTTACCCAACTCCATGAGCAAACACGATCAAATCCCTTTTTTACACACTGAACTGAGCCTGCTGGCATTTAATGAACGTGTGTTAAACATGGCCTTGGATCCGAACACGCCGTTACTTGAACGGCTAAAGTTCTTGTGTATTTTTAGCTCGAACATGGATGAGTTTTTTGAAATCAGAGTCTCGGGCCTCAAAGCCCTTGCCAGCACCTCCTTCGCCAGCGAAGGCGTAGACGGCATGGCTCCTGCCATTGCCCTGGAAGAAATCTCAGAGCTTGCTCACCGATTAACGGATTTACAGTACGACACCTTAAATCAGCATGTGATGCCTGCTCTGGCCGATTTTGGCATACGCTTCTTAAACCGCGAGGACTGGAGCGTAGAGCAGCAAAAATGGTTGAAAACCTATTTCAAGCGCGAAGTGTTGCCAATTCTAACCCCCATTCGGCTGGACCCAGCGCATCCGTTCCCGCTCACAATCAACAAAGGCTTGTCGATTGTCGCCGACCTGCATGACCCGGAGCGTGACGAATCTCATAACATCGCTGTCGTGCCTGCGCCGCGCGCCCTGCCTCGCTTTATTCGCTTGCCCAGCGAATTGTGCGACTCTGAGTATGAGTACGTTTATTTATCCGCAATCATAGCGGCTAACATCAAACGCCTGTTTAGCAACGTTAAAGTACTGGGTTGTTATCAGTTTCGCATTACTCGCAACAGCGATTTGTATGTTGACCTAGAAGAAGTCGAGGATTTGGCGCGCACCTTGGAAGGCGAACTGCCTTCGCGTCTTTATGGCGAGGCGATTCGTCTGGAAGTAACCGAAAGCTGCCCGAATCGAATCGTTAAACTATTGCAGAATCGATTCAAAATCACTGATGATTATGTGTATCGAGTCAACGGCCCGGTCAACCTAAACCGCCTGATTGGCTTGCCCGACATGGTTAATCGCCCGCAGATTAAATACCCAAATTTCACGCCCTCCTCGCCTGACATTCTCAGCTCGCAAAATAATATTTTCGAGACGATCAGCAATGCGGATGTGTTGTTACATCATCCGTTCCAGTCGTTTGCACCGGTGGTCGACTTGCTGCGACAAGCGGCTCAAGACCCAAATGTATTGGCCATCAAACAAACTCTGTATCGCACCGGTTCAGACTCGGTATTAGTGGAGCACTTAGCTGAAGCCGCGCGGGCAGGCAAAGAAGTGACCGTCGTGATTGAGCTGATGGCGCGCTTCGATGAACAAAACAATTTGGCTACAGCGCAAACATTGCAAACCGCCGGCGCGCATGTGGTATACGGCATGGTGGGCAAAAAAACGCACGCAAAAATGTTGATGATTGTGCGGCGTGAAGGCAAAAAACTAAAACGCTATGTGCATTTAGGTACCGGCAATTATCATCAAGGTAACACGCGAATTTATACGGACTACGGCCTGCTGACATCACGCTCAGACATTACCAGTGATGTACATGAAATATTCTTACAACTCACAACCCAAGGGCCGAACCCAGAGCTTAAGAAATTGCATCAATCGCCGTATGGGATCAGCGACATGTTTGTCGAGCGCGTCGAACGCGAAACCGAGCACGCCTTGACCGGCCGGCCTGCTAAGATAATTGCCAAGGTTAATGGACTATCTAGCCCCGCTATTATCAATGCGCTATACAAAGCCTCTCAGGCTGGCGTTGAGATTAAACTGATTGTTCGCGGTATCTGCTGTTTGCGTCCGGGGCTGGCGGGCATCTCTGAAAACATCGAGGTGCGCTCAATCGTGGGCCGGTTTCTCGAACATGCCCGGGTTTTTTACTTCGCCAATGATGGCCAATCTGAGGTGTTTATTTCCAGTGCCGACCTCATGCCACGTAATCTCCGTAATCGCATCGAACAGTGCGTACCGATTGAAGACGAAAAACTCAAAGAGATTGTGCTTGAGCAACTCCAGTTTTACTTACAAGACAATACCAATGCTTGGCTGCAGCAAGCCGATGGCCAGTATGTTAAAGCCATTCACTCACCTACAGAGAACAGCGCGTTAGAGAACAGCGCGTTCAGCTCGCAGCTGACTTTATTGGATTATTACTCAGAGAACTATTAGGGCGATTACTAGTGGCACGATTACTAGCGTATTTTAGGTAATAAAACGTTATAGGCGAGCCCCGCCAACCTATATCAGTGTTGCGCGCCAACACATCCGACATGCGGTGGGCAAGGATTGTTAGACAGCGAGTGAACGAGTAGTTTGGGTTTAGAATGTATAGCTCAAGGCTGAATTTGCCTAGAGAGAATTATGAGAACACCAAATTGATGCCTATGGCTTTTAGCCAGGCTCGTTCCTGATTCAAATCCGCATTTGTCAGTGGATGGGTTTCCAACCAGCCCTCGTCGAATGACAGCGTAATTGAAGAGCCTTGCGCATGAGCCTTTACCGAGGTTGATAGTGACTGCTCACGCCCTCGATGCAATAACACCGCCAGCCTTAAAATCACCGCAATACGTTTGCCCGGCGTTACAAGATTTGATGGCAGGGATTCGAACTGATCTATCGGAAACTTACGTCGATGACCTCTAATAATCGCCGCCAACAACAATTGGTCACGGCGCGCGAAACCCGCCATATCACCATTAGCAACGAGATACGCACCGTGTTTATTGTATCCATCGTGGCTGATTTGCAAGCCCACTTCATGCAGTAAAGCAGACCACTTAAGTTGATCAGCGTAGCTCTCGTGTTGGATATCCCAATCGCCACAGACTTGAGCATAGATGCCATAAGCGCTTTCCGCCACAGTCGTGCCATGATCCTTATCGATTGACCATTTTTGCAGCATTGCGGCCACCGTGACATCACGGATGTCCTCCGCTGATGAACGGCCAACCAAGTCGTATAACACCCCTTCTCGAAGAGCGATATCGGATACCGACATTTCTTTGATATCAAACAAATCAAACAACGCGAGTAAGATAGCCAAGCCCCCAGCGAACACCGGCAGTCGATCGCGAGTGAGGCCTGGAATAGTCAGTTTATCAATCTGCCTATCGTTAATGGCTTGCTCTAGTAAAGCCTCAAGGCCCTGTTTGTGGATCACGTCTTTTGAAAGACCACTTGCCAGTATCGCCGAGGCCATAGACTTCATTGTGCCAGAACATCCAATTACCTCGTTCCAACCTTGCAGTCGAAACTGGCTCAGCACCGGTTGTATGGCCAACTCAGCCGCCAATATGGCCTTTTTAAAGCGTTTTCTACTGAGTTTCCCGTCTGCAAAAAATTGTTGCGATAAGACCACGCAGCCTATTTCAAGGCTTTCCCGGCACAATGCCTCCTCGCCTCGCCCGGCGATCACTTCAGTGCTGCCACCACCGATATCAATCACCAGTCGCGATTCATTACCTCGCGCAGACCACTTTGAGACGCCAAGATAAATCAGGCGAGCCTCTTCCCGGCCTGCGATGATCTCGATATTGTGACCTAGGGCTTTCTCTGCACGTTCCAAAAATAGATTTTTATTTTGTAAACGACGCAAGGCATTGGTGCCAACTGCACGAATGTTTTCGCTGGGCAAGCCTTTTACCAATTGCCCGAATTGACGAAGACAGCTCAATGCTCTTTTGGCGACCACTTCGTCTAAATTGTTGTCGTCGTCTAAGCCGCCCGCCAAGCGCACCGACTCACGCTGACGGTCCAACACAGTAAACTCTCCGTGTTGGTAGCGCGAGATCATCATGTGGAAAGAATTTGAACCTAGATCAACCGCGGCATAACAATCCGAACCAAAGGTTTGACTGACTTGGTCGCTATTCTGGCCGGGTTTTATGCTGTGCTCCTCGGGGGATAGGTAAGCAACACTGGAAGCTTGCGCCTTTTCTTTGGTTTTATTTTTTGCCGACGGCATGCGCAACCTAAACTTAATTTGGTTAGATGGATTTGCTCATTTAGTTGCGCTTATTGTATCGAAATTTCTCAATTAACGCATGATTGAATCCGAACCAAAAAAAGTAATTCTAGGGAATTGGCAAACCTAGCCAGAATAGACAGCCTTCCTTGACTATTTGTGAGCCAGGGCCAATCTTTAGTGACCCGCCAGTATTAATCTCGTAATCTCCAGCAGCGATCTGATATCTAATCTTGAGCGGCAAGCTACCAATCTCCGATAGCTCGCTACATATAGGCCTTCAAACTGCAATTTATTGGTGAAAAAACTTGAGTTTAAGGGCAAGCTTCTCTAAAGTCCGCGTTGGAATTTAGTACAAAAAACACAACTGTTTTCACCTCAGGCTCTCGCGCTAACCTCACTGCTCGCTTAGTTTGTCAGCCAGTTTGAACAACACAACGAAATTAGAAAACCCCATAAGGGTAACCGTATGTTGAATCGTTTTATTACTCTTGTCATCGCAAGCCTCACCTACCTATTGGTGTTTAGTGCGAACGTGTCTATCGCCAATGCCGCCGACGCCGAGCGTGGTGAAAAGCTTTCGCAAACTTGTTTGGGTTGCCACGGCGCTCCGGGGCTGCGAAATCCAGGCCCGGTGTACTCCATCCCCATGGTTGGTGGTCAGCACGCCGAATACATTGTGACCGCACTAAAGGCCTACAAATCACAAGAGCGCTCTCATAAGACAATGCAAGCTCAGGCGTCTAACCTGTCGGACCAAGACATGGCCGATATTGCCGCTTACTTTGCTTCGATCAAAGGCGAATCTCGTCCCGCTCACGTCAGCAGCGCTAAAAAAGCGCGCGGTAAAGAAAAAGCGGCTCAATGCGCAACCTGCCATGGCTCAATTGGCGACGGTGATCAACCTGGATTCCCCAAACTGGCGGGCCAGTATCAAAGCTATCTAGCGCAGGCCCTCAAAGACTACCGCTCGGGCGAACGAGACAATGCCATCATGAAAGGCTTTGCTGCTGGCCTAAGCTTTAAAGACATTGATGATCTATCTGCCTATTTTGGTTCGCAAAAAGGTGGCCTATCTGGAACGAAAAGCCGGATAAAAGCGAGCTATTTCAGCAAAAGCGAAGATTAAACCTCGACGAGGTTTTAGCAATCAGCAAATCTCGCAAAAGCCCGCGTTTGTGCGGGCTTTTTGTTGGCTGTTTGATAAACCTCATAGGCACAAATTAACAAATAGCAACATCAAACAATTGACTTGTAAGACCAGCTTCTTAAAATCAGTAAAAAGATAACGGAGGAAATATGAACCGACTAAAACACACCACTCTCGTTGCACTAATCGCCCTGACCTCGCCACAGTTCGCATTTGCCGACGATCATGCGGCAAGCGAAGATGCGGTCGAAGCCGCCGCCGCTTGCGCTCAGTCCAGCGCGCCTATCATTCCCGACGGTAATGTCGCAAGCAAAGACGAGTTGATTGCCGCACAAAAAGCCTACAAAGACTTTGATGCCAATATTCAAAGCTTTCGTGAGTGCCTATTAAAAGAAAAAGAAATGCTCGAAGCTCAAGGTTTGACACCAGAAGAATTGGAACAAAAATTGGCCGCAAATTTGGCAGCCGATAATGCAGCGGTAGAAAAATTGGTTATGGTGGCTGAAGAATTTAATAAAGCGGTTCGCGCTTTTAAAGCCCGCTAACACTTATCGATACTGATAGATCGGTTTTAACTCTCAAATCGATTTGCAAAACGGTCACTTCGCCCACGAACTGGCCGTTTTTTACGTGCGTGTCATCGCTCTAATAAGGATGCGTAAGCGAGCACCGAATAACAAATTGCAGATACTAAATCGCGACCTTTGGGATTCTGAGGCGCTGCCCTACGTAAATTTTTGAATTACGGCGCAATTGGTTAGCATCCAGTAATGCGCTGCACCGCACTCGATAACTCTCTGCAATTCCACAAGCGGTTTGCCCGCGGCGAACGGTATGCCAACTATTGGAGGCCGACACACGCACCGCCTGCCCAACTTGGATGACCGAGCCGCGCTTCAGGCCGTTGAGGGCCAAAAACTCACTGCAACGCATTCCAAATCGATTAGCAATTAAGCACGATGAGTCTCCACGGCGTACTCGATAGTCTTGAAAGCTTCTGCTGTCTTGATTGCTGAGATTGCCACCTCGATTTTGACTCACCGCGGGTTGTGATGAGCTTTGCGAGCTAGCGGCGACGCTAATACCACCAGTTTTGCTGGGAACTTTGATGCGCTTTCCAGCATAAATAGTGGCCCGTTTATTCAAGTTATTCAGCCGAATCAGCTCTCGGCAAGACGCTCGGTATCGCTCAGCGATATTACATGCGCTTTCACCGCGTTTAACACGATGCCATGTGAAACCAGGTTTCTCTATCTCGCGCGGCAAGGCATAAACGCCTCGCATGGCAGCCGACCAACCTTGGTCTTGGTAAGGCAAACTCACTTCAATACCTTTGGGAATCAAGGCCTTATGGTTCCAGATAACTCGTTTGAACGCCGGATTTCGTTTTTTTAGCTCTGATAAATCAATATTAAGTTCCTTAGCCAGTCTTTTGGCTGAGGTCGCACGCGAGAGCCTGATTGTTGAACTTGCAGACGCAGACAAAGGTCGAATCGTATCGATATCGTTAAAAAACTGAGACGCATTTTTTGCGACATGACGCGCAGCCAAAAAGCTCGCATAAAAGTTCTTAACCGCGGTCTGAAAATTAGGCGACTTATATTCTTTGAGTAAGCGCTCATAGTCCAAACCTACTTGCTTAACCGCTCGCTGCATTCCCCGAACCCCATAGTTGTATGACGTAATAACAAAGGGGTTCAAATTCTCTGCCGTAATGCTGTGCCCGTTTTCAAATGCAGTCTCACTTAAATCGTCTACCGAATCGCGAAAATACTTTGCGGCTGCATACGTTGCCGAGCGCGGGTCGTATCGCTCATCAATTCGAGCATCAACGAGTAAGCCCAGGCGGCGGCCAGTACTCGGCATAATCTGCCACAAACCTGCAGCGCCAACGTGGGATAAGGCATTTGGATTAAACGCCGATTCAACGAAAGGCAAATATTGCAACTCCGGCGTTAGATTCTCTTTCTCTAAGGCATCCAATATAGTGGGGCGATACAATTGGAATTGCTCAAGTGCTTCTCGCATGCGATTTCGATTGCCGGATTGACACCGAATACGCTCAGACGCATTTTGAACTTCGTTGGCTGAGGCACCGTCAAAACTCGCGTAAAGACGAACTTGATCACTATTTAACGCTTTTCCTGAGCGCAGTTTCGCAGCCAAATTGCTTAGGTTTTTCTTGAGGCGTTTGCGCTCTCTGTCTATCGCATCACCTTTTTTACTGCGCCGACAACCCTGCTCACGCTTGACAGTTGAATAAACTCTTTGCGGCGTATTTTTATCGTGAAAAATAGCGGTATTGGTATCCCAGCGGCTAAACACCTCTACCCAAAACCCAACCCTGGGCATTAATGACTCAGGACAAGCGAAGGTGCCCTGGCAATCGATTGGGTATATTTGAACTGGCTTCGATAATCGAATCGAGTTTTGTGCATGGGTAGTGGTCGAAATAAACACCAAACCCAGAACCATACCTGCAGCGCTGGTCGCGCCAAGGTTTAGACAATACCGTTTTGCCACAAACCTCAAAAGTTGTATGGGCAATAAAGGTCTAAAAACCAACTGCGTAAACCAGTTGTTAAGGGCCAATAGTAAACGTTTTTTTGCTTGCACTTGATTCAGGTTGCAACGAATAAATTCACAAGAGGTCTACGCTTGTAGTCACGCCCCTCATCTTGATAACCGATAATAAAATTGTCGAACACATAAAGATACTTTCATTGCCGATTTTTATGTTGTTGACTTCGCGCGCCACATGCGCCCTTTGAACAAAACTCGAATTGACAGAGAAAGCCCCAATGACAGACACCACTAGTAAATCAAACTTGGTTATTAATGCCGTTCTTTTTCAGATCACGTGGTTTGCCTGTGTTCTTGGCAGCGCCAAGGGCTTAACTTGGCCAGCCATTGTCAGCTTTATGGCCTTGGCTTGTTACCAACTTCAAGCCAAGAATAGGCATGCTAACGACCTACATTTGCTGGTTTTGAGTATTGCTCTAGGCCTGATAGTCGACACCTTTTGGGTTCAGAGCGGGATGATGATTTTCACGGAAAATGGCCCCATCGATGGCTTAGCACCGTTGTGGATCATCTTCTTATGGATGGGTTTCGCGCTGACCATAAACCATTCTCTTTATTGGCTATCCAAGCATCCAGCTCTGCCTGCATTGATGGGTTTGTTTGGCGGCCCAATGTCATATTTTGCTGGCCTAAAATTTGGTGCCGTCGAGTATCAACAAAACTATGTTCTAGTGTCGTTAGCCCTAGGGATAGCATGGGCTCTGGCGCTGGTGGTCATGGTGCGCTTTAACCAAAAAACATGGGCGCGCCAACGGGTCATTAGCTCGTAGTTAGACAACTAATTTTTTGGGCCCTTAACACCGATAAATTCGATATGCCTAGGTGTTTATCTGTGGCTGCCTATGTTTAAATACGGGGCTGTCTTACCAACCATCAACCAGCATTATGAGTCTGGAAAACACCAATATAAACAGTCTTGAGAGACTGGTTACTCCGCAGGAATTCAAACAACAGTGGCCAACAGACAGCGCAATTGAAGCGCATGTCAATACGAGCCGCCAAACTATCAGAGATATCCTCGATCGTAAGGATCACCGGCTCATTATCGTGGTTGGGCCCTGTTCTGTGCACGACACCAAAGCGGCGATTGAATACGCAAAGCGCTTGGCCGATTTGGCTGATCGGGTAAAAGACCAACTCTTTATTGTAATGCGCGTTTATTTCGAGAAACCACGCACCACGGTCGGTTGGAAAGGGCTAATTAACGACCCCTATCTTGACGGCAGTTTTCAGATGGAAAAAGGCATGGCCATGGGCCGCGAGTTGATGCTGCAAATCAATGCCTTGGGGCTGCCGATCGCCAACGAGGCATTGGACCCAATTTCTCCACAATACATGCAAGACTTAATTACTTGGTCGGCGATTGGCGCGCGAACAACTGAGTCGCAAACACATAGAGAAATGGCCAGTGGCTTATCAGTACCCATCGGGTTTAAAAACGGAACCGATGGGGGCTTAGGCGTTGCTATTAACGCCTTACAATCAGTCAGTAACCCGCATAGTTTTTTAGGCATTGATGCGCAAGGCAAAGTATCTATCGTGCATTCGCGCGGTAACCCCTATTCGCATATTGTCTTGCGCGGCGGCGGTGGTAAACAAAACTACGATTCGGTAAACGTAAGGCTAACTGAGCGGGCTCTGCGTGAGAAAGATCTGCCTATCAATGTGATGATCGATTGCAGCCACGCGAATTCGAACAAAGACCCGCAATTGCAACCTTTGGTATTAGATAATGTTTGCCAGCAAATTCTTGAAGGCAATCAAAGCATTATTGGCGCCATGCTCGAGAGCCATTTAAAGGCCGGAAACCAAAAACTGACCGAAGATAAATCGTTGCTAGAATATGGAAAATCCATCACCGACGGTTGCATCGATTGGGAAACAACCGAAGCCGCACTAACAAAGCTTAGCGATAAGTTACGGGCGTTTAGAAGTTCACCAAGCCAAAGCTACGTATAAGCAAAAACAACACAATTGCAGGGCAAACAAAGCGCACATAATTAGGCCAAATACGCCAAAAAAGGCTGCGCTCCAATTCTGGATTGCCCTGCTTTAGCTCATTGAGTATGGCATTGCGCTGCCATATCCAGCCCACAAATAGACAGAACAAAATACCGACCATCGGTTCGCTAAACTGCGTGGCAAAGTTAACGACCATGTCGAACAAGGGATTCATGTTATAAATAATCACCACGCTTAGCGCGAAGATTAAGCCACCAACCATCCATGAGGCTTTCTTACGCGTTGCATTTAAGCTGTCGCTGGCGAATGCTACGGGTACTTCCAGCATTGAAATGGACGATGTTAACGCCGCAATACTCATCAGAAGGAAAAACACCAAAGACGTAATTATCCCGGCTGAGCCCATAACCTCAAACAACGACGGCAAAACATTAAAGATAAGCCTGCCGCTTTCAATTAGCTTGCCGGACTCGTCATAGATAATCACTCCATTAAATTGAGCGACGTACATTGCTGGAATAACCAACATGCCTGCTAGCACAGCGATGCCAATGTCCATCGCGGCCACGGTCGCTCCAAGCCTTGGTAGATTTTCAGATTTTGATATATACGAGCCATAGACCATCATTGTGCCGACGCCCAAGGAGAGGCTAAAAAATGCCTGACTAAGGGCATCCAGTACTAAACCTGGCTCGGTTACTTTAGAAAAATCCGGTTGCAAATACACTTTCCAACCTTCGGCAGCCCCTTCAAGCGTGGTGATGTAAATGATTAAAGCCACGATCAGGAAAATCAGCATTGGCATTAGTCGCGATGACCATTTTTCAATACCACTGGCAACGCCATTCGCGATAATTGAAATTGTCAGCACAAAGAACACAGCAGCAAACACCAAACTGCGAGTTGTCGAGTCGCTGGTAAGCCAAGCGCTTGATATACCAACAAGGTCTAAGGCCGAACCAGCGCCATGAGCGATCATCCAACCAGCGACAATCGCGTAGAAACTTAGAATCAAACTGGCGGTTAACATGCCCCATCCGCCGGTGATCATAGCCAACCAACGGGTTTTAGGGCTACTGACCGCTAACATCGATCTAACCGTATCAGCCTTGGCATAGCGCCCTATTACTAATTCCGCCATAAGAATCGGATAGGCGAGCAAAAAAGTCAGCACAATGTAGGTGAAAACGAATGCACCGCCCCCGTTTGACGCGACTTTAATTGGAAAGCCCCAAATATTTCCTAAGCCGATTGCCGAGCCTGAGGCCGCCAACACAAACGCCATTTTGGAACTGAATTCTCCACGAGCTGCCATTTTAAGCCTCTTGGTTTGTTTTTTTGGTTAACGTGTACAACTTGATTTTGTTTCTCTGCAGTGTGTCGCTTTTAAGCGCTGGTATTAGTCATCAAGTAAGGTTTAGCGAGATATTACATCGCTGACACGCTCGATGATGACCGGTAGATTTTGCTCGGATAAGCCTGCCACATTAATCCGTGTTGACTCCAGCAAATAGATACCGAACTCTGAGCGCAAGGTTAGCACCTGCTCTTTTTCTATACCTAAGAAACAGAACATGCCTTTGCTTTGGGCCAAGAAGTCAAAATTAACTGCCGACTGCGCTGTATTCAAACCCTCCGCTAAATTAACTCGCAGGCTGTTCATGCGCGAACGAACCTGATCTAGCTCGGATTTCCATTCACTGGTAAGCGCTTGATCGTTTAACAAATGCCCAACAATACCGCCACCGTGATACGGCGACATGCTGTAACTTCGCCGGGCTGCCGACAATATTTGGGATTTTGCTGCCGCAGTATCGCGTTCGTTCTCGCAAACCACAACGGCTGCGCCGGTTCGCTCTCGATACAAACCAAAGTTTTTAGAGCAAGAGTTCGCGACTACGACTTCTGGCATCATCGAAATGGCCTCTCTGATCGCAAATGCATCTTCATTTAAACCATCGCCAAACCCTTGATAAGCGATATCAAAAAACGGGAGTAACTCTCGTTGTTTTACGATATCAAGCACTTCTTGCCATTGCTGTGGGTTCAAATCTGCGCCAGTTGGATTGTGGCAGCAACCATGCAATAGAATAATGTCGCCTTGCGGTATTGCCATCAATGACGCTTTCATTGCATCAAAATCAACCGCGTGTAACTCAGGGCTATAATAAGCGTACTCTTTAAGAGTTAAACCCGCGCTTTGTAACAATGGGAAATGATTGGCCCATGTCGGTGTGCTAACCCAAAGCGTCGCCGTTGGGCGCACAGAAACCAGCAATTCCGCGATCATTCGCAAGGCTCCGCAGCCTCCAGGTGTCATCACGGTTGCCAGTCGATCACCGAGTTGCTCGACTAAGGTGTCGCCTAAAAGCAATCGCCCGATAGACTCATTAAACTGGGGGTCACCAGCTTGCGGTGCGTAACTTTTGGTGTGCTGCGCTGCCAGTAACTCACTCTCAGCTTTTTTAACCGCTGTGAAAATCGGGGTTTGCCCTTGTGCATTTTGGTAAACACCAACAGAAAGATTTATCTTGTCTGGGTTGGGGTCTTTTTGAAATGTTTGATTGAGGCCAAGGATAGGATCGGGCGGCAATTGTTGTGCGTGTTCAAACATGAGGTGATTTTGCGTTTTAGCTGTTGTTAATTAATTAAATATCTGGAGTATCTTCTGCTTCGGAGTCAGCCGAATCAAGCTGGGATTCGGCAACTGCCTCTGATTGCAACTGCGAGAGAAATTGAAAAATAAGTCTAGCCGATTTTGGTGGCTTATTACGTTTGGCTTCGTTGACTGCATTGCGCGCTAGCTGGCGCAGATGTTGGCGATCCATATTAGGGAATTGATCTACCAATTCATTAAACACCAAGTCGTCGCCCGAGATTAGCCTGTCGCGCCAAGCCTCCACTCTGTGTAAAAGGGCTGTCTGCTGTTTACTAGGTTGTTTTTGGCGCGTGAGCTCAAGCTGAATTGCCGCCACATCTTCGCGCTGCATGAGATTCGCAATACGGCGTAGTTGACGTTGCAAAGCGCCTCGCTGAAAGCGTTTACCGTCGTGAATGGCGTCGCGCATCACATCAGAAAGAGGTACTTTTTTAAGACTTGATTCAGGGAGCGCGATCAATTCCTTGCCCAAATCATTCAACACACGTATTTCGCGTTTGAGTTGGGTTTTATTTGGCCGAATGGCGTATTTAGAATCGCTCATAAGGTAGCCGACACTATCTGTCGTAAAGCTTAGCTTGTCTTACAAGCCTAGCGAAATCGCGTAAGCGCTGATTATGCGCCGCCTAGTGCTGCTTTTCCAGTGCTTTACGCTGCGCCTCATCAAAAAGAAGTTCGAAACGCGTGCCAACATCCACTTGGCTTTCGACGTCCACAATCCAGTTGAAACGATCGGACAGGCGCTTAACGATGGTTAGGCCTACGCCATAGCCTTTACGTGTGGTTTTCTCACCATGCTCAGCACGATAATAGGGTTGAAAAATTCGCTTGATTTGGTCTTCCGACATGCCAATACCGGTATCCTGGATCACCACCGAAAACTGCTTGATGGTAATAACCACCGAGCCTTCATTGGTATACAAAATGGCATTGCGGATCAGATTCCCTAACACAATGGCAACCACTTTGCGGGCTGTCATTAACTCCAGCGGAAACTGTTGATCCACTTCGATTACCACTGGCTTGTCTTCCAAATAGATCGAGGCGCTTTCAACCTCTCGCTCTACCGTTTCAGCGATCACGCAGTATTCGTCTTCAAATTCTTTATCCGTTTCACGAGCGAGAATCAAAAACGCATCAATCAACTCTTCCATGTCGCGCGCTGAACCTTTGATGCGTTGCGCAAATTTGCGAGGGTACTCGTCTAGCTCCTGCTCAGAAAGTAGTAAATCGGAGGCCATTTTGATAACCGTTAAAGGCGTTCTAAACTCGTGGCTCGCATCACGCGTGAACGCCCTTTCGCGTTCGACAAAACGCTGAATTCGCCTGGAGTAAGATGCAAAAGAACTCACTAGCTTTTCGACTTCCCAATCCATGTCTCCGGGGATTTCATTGAGGTCGGCTATGTTCGAGTCGGGATGAGCGGGGTCAAAGTTATCAAATTTATTGGCTAACCAAACAATGGGGCTGAGTAAAAAATTAGATTCTCGATAGACCCACCAAGCGGTCATGTAGATCAGCACCAATACGATACTCAGGGGGAAGATGCCAAAAAACAAAGCAAGCCTCATCACTGAACGACCGTCGAACAACAGAGTAAGTCGTTGGCCATTGTTCTCTGAGGAATACATTAATGAATGGGCGGTTTGCCCATGCATTTTCTGGAAACCCAGCCCATAGCCACGCATCTCATCAGGCAAGCTTGAGTCATCACCAATCGGTGTTAAATAACCTTTGAGATTATCGGTATTCGGCGCAGCAACGGTGTGGTCTTGTTGATAGCGATTCCAAAAGTGCTCTGCTTCGCCGGTTAATGCTTCGCGCACCAAAAATTGCTCGATAACCACGCTCGCGAAACCGATACTCAACACCGCCACCAAGCCTATCAAACAGGCCTGCAGCGTCATTTTGCGGCTGAGCTTACTCCGTATTGTCGACTGGCTTAAATCGTTGCTGGGCATGCGCCGCAGCATAGGGGCTTTGTTATTGTTTGTCTGCACCTAAAATCACTCTAAAGCCATGCTGCACTCTAAATTAATAAATACGAATGATAAACATGGCATTGAAGACCCAGCGAGTTTTGGTTTGCTATGGCGCATCACCGATTCGGTAACCGCGAGATTGAATGGTTTGCAATAACGGCACTTCAAATGGCTTGTCGATTTGTTTGCGCAAGTTATACATATGGCTGCGCAAGGTATCGCTATCAGGCAAAATATCGCCCCAAATCTCGTGCTCCAATTGGCTACGGCTGACGACTTTTGGTGACTCTTTCATTAAGATCGTTAGTATCTTCAAACCAATCGGCGAGAGATAAATCGACGTTTCTCCACGCTTGACTTCCAATGTGCCAGTATCAAGTTGAAGATCGCCTACTTCTAATATTTCTTGCTGCGCAATCTGCCCTTTGCGACGCATCAAGGCTTTGATTCGTGCTTCAAGTTCGAGAATCTCGAAAGGCTTTACCAAATAATCATCAGCGCCGATATCAAGGCCTTTTACTTTGTCTTCTAAGGTATCGCGCGCAGTGAGCATCAAAATGGGAGTATAAACTTTGGACTCTTCTCTAAGCTTTCGACAAACCTCTAAACCATCCATTTCAGGCAGCATCAGATCGAGCAAGATAATGTCGTATTCATTTTGGCTGGCTAAGTTAAAACCCATACGACCATCGCTGGCGTAGTCGAGTTCGTAATCGCGACGCTCAAAATAGTCGTACATCATCTCTGCTATATCGCGATGATCTTCAATTATCAGCACTCGAGTGCTATTACTCATAGCCATAGTGGGATCTTCTCTTCTTAATCATTTTTTGGCCGCCCCGCGCGACTTGAAGCCTTGTTGAGAACTTAGCGATAACAAGGTATTTCAACATCCAACAGAGGCTTAGCTCTGCCTTTATGATTTTCGAGTCTAGGCAACTCAGAGTGATTTCAATGTGAACAAAACACTAGGTTGGTACACATCGGTGGCGGTTGCCGATAAGCTTGGAAAATGAATAGGAAGTTGTTTTTCATCTGTGTTGGAGCCGGCTTATTGCAAGCCTGCGCTTCGCTCGTCGAACCAACAAACCCAAGCTCGCATCTTGTCTGCCATGACGCCCAGCGCTATGCCAATCAAGTGGTTGGCGATGGCCACTGTGTGAGCCTTATTAAACAATGCTCAAAGGCTCCCGATACGCGCTTTTGGAAACCTGGTCGAACGGTACTTGATCAAGCTCAATTGCCTTCCGGAACGATTATTGCGACTTTCAAGAATGGCCGTTATCCGAATCGCAGCGGTTACCATGCAGCAATCTATATCCGTCATGACAGCAATGGAATTTGGGTATGGGATCAGTGGCTAGGCAAAGCCGTGCATCAGCGTTACATTCGTGTTCGAAGCGATGGTGCCACCGCCAATAATACGGCCCAAGCGTATAAGACAGTGCGAGTAGATTAATCTCTTTAACCTAGGATACCTGCGTTCAAAAGCTTTGTTGCAACAGCTCTCTCACAACACCACTCTAGTTTGCAAATAGAATGTTCGGAAACGATTATCCTTTATTCCCGCCTTGCAAGTTTGCCGACGGGCCATCGGTACTGATTCGAACAAGCAAGCCCGGTTGATTGTCGGCAAAGTTCAAATTGAGTTTGTGCAATTTCAGCACCGCGAAAACCAAAGCCAAGCCCAGCCCGCTGCCTGGCGTGGTTCTGCTTGGATCGATACGATAAAAACGCTGCACCACTTTCTCGTATTCAGCCTCGGCAATGCCGGGGCCATCATCAGCTACTTCGACAAACCAATCTGTGCCTTTTTGCCCAGAAACCAAGGTGATTTGGCCGCCTTGTGGTGTGTATTTGATGGCATTGTCGATCAAATTGGCGAAAGCTTGAAACAACATGTCGCGGTCGGCGTCGAATTCGATTGCAGCGCCAAGTTCGGCAACAAAAGTTTGCTCTCGCTCTTCCGCCAGAGGCTCATAGAGTTCAATTAGATCGGTCAGTATTGAATTGATGTCGACACGAGCAAACGCTTTGCGTTGCTCGCTGTACTCAATTCGAGCAATACGGAGCAAAGCATTAAAGGTTGCCAACAAACCGTCGGCTTCTTGAAGTATTCGATCCAGCGCGATTTCTTCGTCGGCCCGGCCAGCTACCTTGAACTTAAGTTCTTCAACTTTATTTTTAAGCCGAGCCAGTGGTGTCTTTAAATCGTGAGCAATGTTATCCGAGACACGACGCACGCCTTCCATGCCGTTCTCAATTTGGTCGAGCATTCCATTAAGATTGTTCGCCAACTCATCAAACTCGTCGCCAGTACCACGTGTGGCGATTCGCCGACGCAGATCGCCTTGCATGATGCGCCGGCTAGTTTGATTGATGGCGCCGAGGCGGCTGCGCAGAGTCTGGCGCATCATAAAGCCGCCAATTAAGCCAAGCGCTACCGTGAGCACCAACCCCCACACCAAGGCCCTGCCTACCAATGCTTGCAAATTGGCCAGATCGCGCATACCGCGCCCGACCAAAAGGTTATAGCGATTATCGAAAACCAAGGCTCTGGCTCTGGCCGTCACTTCGGTTGCGCCCTCTTCTTCGATCGCTCCTAACTTGAAATCCATCCAACCGCCTTCGCGGTCAAAGGCCAATCGTGGCCAGCCAGAGATATTCGTTACAAGGGGCCTGAATTGGCTGTCGGTAAGTAAATAAACAGTAGAGTCGCCGGGGCTTTGCTGCTCGACGCGCTGCGACAGCAGCGTGACCAAACCGGGATAGCCGCTGCGTTCGTACACCTGAGACAACTCGAGTATCTCGGCATTGATATTGTCTTCGGTTTGATTATTTTGGTAAGCAATAGTCGACCAGTAGACAAACCCTAAGATAATGCCTACTGATAAACTGAAAAGTAAAACGTAGACCAGCGTTATACGAAACGCTGAACTACGGAACGGACTAATCTGGTTCACTCAACATATAACCTGCACCACGAACGGTGTGTAACAGGGCAACATCAAATTCCTTGTCAATTTTACCGCGTAACCGACTAATGTGGACATCGATCACATTGGTTTGCGGGTCAAAATGATAGTCCCAAACTTTTTCTAGTAACATGGTCCGGGTAACTACTTGGCCACTGTGACGCATGAGATATTCCAACAGGCGAAACTCTCTGGGTTGAAGGTCGATTTTTTGCTCGGCTCGCCGAACTTCGCGTTTCAGCAAATCCATTTCCAGATCAGAAACTTTAAGCACCGTATCCGGCGACTCGGGCTCGGCACGTCTGACCAAGGCTTCTATTCGCGCCTGCAATTCTGAAAAGGCAAAAGGCTTAACCAGATAATCATCAGCGCCGGCCTTCAAGCCTACAACCCGATCATCAACATCACCTAAGGCACTTAGCATTAGTATTGGAGTGCGATTGCCTCCGCCTCTTAAAGTGCGAGTCATGGTGACACCATCAACCTTAGGCAGCATACGGTCAGCGATAATGACTTGGTACTCTGTTGAGTCGGCCATTAACAAACCTTCTCGACCGTCCGCGGCGTGATCGGCAATGTGGCCACATTCAGTGAGCCCTTTGACAATATACTTGGCGGTTTCGCTGTCGTCTTCAACGACCAAAACTCGGATCATACTTTTTTTAGACATAGTAATCGTTACTCCATTTTACGCTAATCGCTTATGGGCTCCCAGCATTTAACTGGGAGCTTTTATCTTATTTGATATTGAATACTCGAAAACCTTGCACACCACGGCGATTGATCAATAAGGCAATAGACTCGCGCTTATCTTTCTTTGCTGCCTTGAGTGCTTTGTCGATTTGGTCTGGCGAACTGATCTTTTTGAGGTTACCAAATTGAACAATTACATCGCCGGGCACCAAATCGTTTTTATCGGCCAAACCGCCGCGCTCAACGGAGGTAATCAACACACCTTCGACTTTCTCGCCAATGCGATAGCGCTCGCGCAAACTGTCAGTAAGGCTGCTCAATTCGGCGTCTAATAAGGTGTCTGACTCAGTGGTCGCTTCGGGTTCTTCTTCGGCTTCATTGCTAGCAACGACATCATCTTCTGGAAAAGGCTCGGTCTTTAGCTTGATGGTTTTGCGTTTGCCGTCACGCCAAATTTCGACGTCGTAGGTCTTACCTACCGGTGCTTGTGCAACGACTTTTGGTAAGTTACGCACTTCCTTAATTTTTTCGCCATTAAAGGACAAAATAATGTCTCGGGCCTGCAAGCCTGCTTTTTCGGCCGGCGAGTCTTCGATGATTTGCGATATCAAGGCGCCCTCTTTACTGTCGCGACCAAATACCTCGGCAAGATCATCGGTGATCGGCCCAATCGATACGCCAATCCAACCACGTTCAACTGCGCCATTGTCTTTAAGTTGCGCGACCACACCTTTGGCTAGATTTGCCGGAATCGCAAAACCAATACCGACACTGCCCCCGGTGGGCGAATAAATCATCGAGTTAATGCCGATGACTTCACCATTCATATTGAACAATGGCCCGCCAGAATTTCCCCGGTTAATCGCCGCATCGACCTGAATAAAATCGTCGTAGGGCCCGGCGTTGATATCACGCCCAATCGCCGAAATAATGCCAGTACTGGCAGAACCACCTAAACCGAATGGATTGCCGATGGCCAATACCCAGTCGCCAACTCTTGAAAGCTCGTCGTCGCCCCAGGGTAAGAACGGTAGATCTTGAGCATCTTTTAACTGCAATACCGCCAAATCCGTCTTCGGGTCACTCCCCTTGATTTCGGCTAGATATTCTTCGCCATTGGTCAAGGTCACGATGATTTCATCGGCTCGATCGATTACATGATGATTGGTCACCACTAGCCCGTCAGAGGAAATAATAAAGCCTGAGCCGATTCCCAATGGGCGAGTCTCGCGGTCCTCATCGCTCTGATCAGAATCTTGCTCCTGCTCAGGCTCTGGTTGCTGATCACGATTGTTTGGCCCGCGGCGATTAAAAAAGTCTTCGAAGAAGTCTTCAAAACCCGGAGGCCCTCTAAACTCTCTGAAACCCCGGTTGCGATTCAAACGCCGTCGTTCAATGAATCCAGCGGTGGCAACATGCACTACGGCTGGGCTGACGTCTTCAATTAGGTCGGCAAAGCCATTTGCCGGCGTCCATGTAGACGCGTCAAATCGAGCTTTGTTGGTGGTGTCGCTGTCAATTTCTTGCACAGCTAGTGCCTTGGTCGTGTCTATGGCTTCAGCTGTCGGGCTGTGACCGTCAGCATTAGCTTGAATTGACACCACGATAACGGCTCCGATTGTGGCAACAGCGCCCCACTTCGCGATTGGTGCCACCGATTTCCAGATTTCTTTGATCATTAATTACTCCAAATAATTGAAACCTTTTCGTTTATAACCTCATTTCTCGACTACTGGTTGAGAATAAGGCATTGAAAAACTAGGGCTCTAAAACATTACTTTCACGACAGATGCTAAATAACTGTCGATGAATGGAGTGTAAGGTCGCTTTCGTTACCCTCAAGTGACCAGCGTGTTACCTTTTTTTAATTGATGAGCATTTTGTGTGCTTTACTGAGCAGGCGTCTACTAACGTAGGTAACTTTTTGGCAATCTTTGGATATCCAAGTAATTTTCAAAAAAATACCGCCGATCCTATTACTAGAGTCGGCGGTACCAAATTTTTTGAAGAGTCTTAGGGGGCTTATCAAAAGAGTCTTATCAAAAGCGCCTGATTTGCAAGGGTATAAATCAGGCGCTTTTGAATTGAAGCTATTGGTAGTTCGGGTCTTCCATCGGCCCCGCTGACTTAGAGCGAACGGGTTGCAGCAATGCCGGTGGTTCGCTTTGAGGATAGTCATCGCCCCAGTTGACTGGGTCTCCCAACATTTCGACACGCGCATTATCGGTATACCAGTCGACCAAATCGCCATCGCAGCGCAGTAAGAACGTGGCACCGTCTTTATCACCAGCAGCGAAATCACCGTGGCGAATGTGTGCGGGGCGAAAGAAATATGTACCGCGATCCAGGCTACCAAAGTTGTAGTGGAATTCGCCATCCAGAGTATAAGACTCCTCAAACACGGGATGGTGCGCCAAAGGATGCTCGCGCCAACCCGGCTTGGCTTTAATCAAGCGCGTGTAAAACCCAGTGATGGGGTCGCGATACATTAGCTTGATATACAAACCCGGTACCGGCGTGCCACCACGATCGAAATCCATAGGGCTGCCATTATCAGGATCGGTCACTTCGTACCATTCCATATCGTTGGTGTGCACCACCGTTAATTCGTTCAACTCAGGCTTGTCTGGGGAATCCGCATCGGCAGGAGTAAACTGCCAATCTCCGTATTCTCGAAACAATAAGATTTCGGTGCCTGCATTGACCTCAATAGCGGGAGTCAGCACGCCTTTGGGCGCACAAAAATACCCACCTTCGCCTAATACGTGCTCATCGCCAAGGCGAACCTCGCCTTTGAGCACATACCATTCGGTCATCGCATTGTGGATTCCCTGAACGCGCGACCAGTTGCTTGTGAAGTCGACTCGCATTGAAGCGGACCCGTCTTCTTCATCGTAGCTCAAGTTTTTTTGCTGCGCCTCACCAACGCCATGCGGCAGTTCAGCCATATGCCAAATAAGGTCTTTTTCGTGTACAAATTCAACGTGTGGACGCATCTGCGCATCTCCAATAAGAGGTTGTTAACTAGTAAAAGATAGCAAAATCTATTGATAGATAAAAATAGATTTTTTATTTGATATGAATAGACTTTAATCTATTTGTTAACTTTATGTTCACGACCCCAGATTCCTTTGATCGCTAAGTCGATATTCTTCTCGATCGTCTGCATCGGCAGAAGGTTGCGGGCGTTAAGCGTCGTGAACTCAATAAACTCTTTGGCGACAGAAGACAGCCTTTTGTTGCGCAAGGTCACAACTTGCCATTGCGACATGATTGGGAAGCCTTCGACATTCAGCTGCGTGAGGCCGTCAACGTCTGCGTTGCCCAAGATATACGCCGAGATTATAGAAATACCCATGTTGGCCATTACCGCACGTTTAATCGCTTCATTGCTTTCGATTGTCATGACTTGATGAATCTGCAGCTTGCGTTGTCGCAAAAATCGATCAACTTCTAGCATCGAATCAGAACCTTCTTCTCGTAAGATAAAGCGTTCTTGCGCAATGTCATCCCAGCGCAGGGTTTTACGCAAGGCCAAACGGTGATTACGTGAGGCGATCACCGCTATGGGATTATCTAAAAAAGGTTGGCGCTCTACATCCAACTCGGCACCGACCTCATTAACAAAGTAAACGTCGTCGAGGTTGTCGTGCATGCGTTGGCGAATATCGCTGCGATTACCGATATTCATTTTGATATCGATCCCGGGATAGCGCTCGCAAAAAGGGCCCAAAATATAAGGTAAGAAATACTTTGCCGTTGTCACAACCCCAATGCTCAAGGTCCCAGACTTTAAGCCCTTGAGTTCATTGAGGTGCTCGTCAAGATCGGCAATCGTGCTGAAAATGGCATGCCCCGAATCCACCACCGCTCGCCCGGCTTCCGTGAGTTGCAATTGTTTGCCTATCACTTCATAAAGCGGCAAGCCGATGGCTTCTGATAGCTTGCGAACTTGAATGGAGACGCTCGGTTGCGCCAAATGTAATTGTTCCGCGGCCCGAGCAATGCTGCCGAGCTCAGCCACTTTCAAAAAAATTTCGATCTGCCGAAGCGTGCCGAGCTTAGTTAAAAGATGTGGGTCAGAAACTTTCGCCAACTCAATGATCGCTCATCAATAGACCAATGCCCTGCATTTGGTCTTCAAAATTATTGGCTCTCAGTGCGTGCCAATAGGTAGCAGTGTTGATAGCAATCACAGGCTTAGCCAACTCTTGTTCTAACTCAGCCGCCACTTTAACTGCGGATAGATTCGTCCCAATCTGCATAATAGCGTCAACGTCATCGCTGTCTAAGTCACGCATAACTTGCTTGGTTTGCTCGTGCGGAACTTGTGCGATGGCCGTCCAACTTGGGCAACGCAAGCAATGCTCGCGAACTGTGTCATAGCCATGATCACTGAAAAAATTCGCTACTTCGTCGTTGGCTACTGGGTAATACGGCGACATAAAGGCGATCTTCTTGACTCCGCCATAGGCTTTCAAGGCTTCAACCAGCGATTCAGACCCAACCGAAATCTTCAAACCGGAATAGTCTTCTACTCGCCCCTTCCACTTTGCCGCGCCTTCGGCCCCGCCGTAGAATGTCACCGCCGACATTCCCATCACGAGGTAATCTGGCGCACAGGGTAAAACGTGTCGCACCGCATCTAAGGTGTTTTCTGAGATCACCATTGTGCCCGACATAAACGCCTCGTTAGAAATGGCATTCGCGTTCTCGACGTAGATGCGACTGTAATGATTGGTAATGCCCTCGGGGCGCATATCATCAAAATCGGGCTGAACAATGGTGTTGGTCGCTGGGCCAAGTACGCCAAATTTTGCGCGATAGCCTTGTGCATCGATCATGGCAAAGAGTTTTGTGGAGTTTTGAAGACTGGTTATTGTAGACCAAACTCAGGAAATTTAGTGTCTATGAAACGCAAAGGCATGAGCCATAAAAGCTCAAACACCATCTCAGATGGGCAGCCCGCCTCACTACGGCAACTCGCAATCGTAGTCACTGAGTTGGTTTGAAAAACAACGCTGGAAGCTAAAATCGTCGTTATCGCATCCTTGATTGCGATTCTCAAACAAGTCGAGCTTGCCTTGATTGGATAAGCCTTTGTCAACCGACTGCGTTTCAAAAATTATCGCGGTGATATAACTTTGCACATAACATCCGAATACGTCGTTGTGATTTTTGATAAATTTTCGATCGGTCTTTAAAAACACCAGAGGATCATTCGAGCCAACTGGAATATGATTTCTCTGATCTTGGATTCCACACTCCTTCGGATTGTCTCGGCACCGATGGTATTGCCATTTAGCTTGGTCGTCGTCAAAAAACAAGTAACCGGTTCGCAATTGATCGCTGTTCCCAATTGTAGAGACGTATAGGTCGCCTTCGTTAAGCACCACATCTTTGCCGCTGATATTTCGAGGTAATTTTTTTGGCGTTAGCGTTTTGCTTAGATTGGTCGCTTGGCCTAGCGGAAAATACACGCGAGTGGCATTGTCTCCGTCACTACTCAAAACGTGCATTAGGTTCGGCTGGTCAGCACCAAACTGACAACGACTGGCGGCCTCTCTTAGTTGGATTACTTTATTTGCCTCAATTGCCGGATTGAGCAGCACCAAGGCATCCGCGAAACGCTTTACCTTGTTGCAATTAGCGATGCCTTGCATGTCGCTGACCGGCCGCGCGGCAATCAGCTCTTTAAGCATCACATCGTGCACTGCCGACAGCACAATCGCACCGCCAAAACTGTGCCCAATCACAACATAGGTATTTCGATATAGGGAACCTCGACTTTGCTCATCATCAAACTGGGCAACCAGAATTTGATGCAATTGGGTCAGCACTTCGGTGGCCCCACCTTGACCTATTTCCTCAGCAACATTTTTACGGCCCCAATAGCTAAGATTGCGAACCAAGGGAATTCGAGTTGTATCTCCTCGCCAACCAAGGAAGACACCGACAACCTTGCGCTTACCGACCACCTCATTTTCAGCCGCGCGCGCTAAAAATTGCCGGAACTGTTTTACATTACTGTCTGACTCGTCGGCGTTGTGCTTCCAGCCATGAACAAATACAAAGATCGCGGCACCGCGAGGTGTATTCGCTATGGTATTGATATGCGAATAAACCTGATTGGCATGCTGGCGGTTAAATAAATTACCGCGCTCGGTAAATTCAATGAAACTTAAATCAAACTCGGGATATCGTTGAATAATTGAGCGGCTGCAATCAATTTCATCCCATAGGCAGTTGCCTTCGACCATTTCAGAGCGAATCTGGTGGCTGGAATAGCAGGATGATACAAGCAGGCAGACAACCCACATCGCGATTAGTTTGCTGAGCTCAATCATCTTCGTGACCTTGGTTTTCTCTGGTTCGTGACCTTGGTTTTTTCTGGTTCGTGACCTTGGTTTCTTTTCTATGTCGCCAAACTCGGCCGCCCTTCCAGCGCTTGCCGCCAACGACGTAAATTAACATGGTGCTCTTGCGGCGTTACCTTGACAACTCTAGCAAAATCGACCGCGACGACCGCTGTGATATCAGCGAGGCTAAAGCGATCAGTCGCGATAAAATCCCGCCCTTCAAGATGGGCATCCAAACGATCGAAAAATAGTTTAAGTCGCACTAAACCGCGCTCTGCCAATTGTGGAATCTGGGGGAAATTATCTGGCCCAGTGATCGCTCGCTCCGCCATTGCTGGGCTAGAGTTACGCAGCGCCTCAGCCACTGGCATCAAACCCTGTATTTCAATGGCGGCGTTCCAATTGAGCACCAAACCTCTTTCGACATCAGACTGGCCTAGTAAAGGCGGCTGCGGGAATTTGGCGTCAAGATACGCAGCAATGCCTAGATTTTCAGTGAGTTTAGTGCCGTCGTCCAATGCCAAAACCGGGACGGTACACGATGGGTTAATGGCTTTAAATTCTGAGCCTAATTGTTCGCCGTTACGCAGATCAATCTGGACGACCTCTAGATCAAATGCTTGGCCAGCCTGTTTTTCGGCAATGAAGATTCGGGCTCGACGTGGGCTAGGAGCGGTTGCACAGTCATAAAATATCATTGGGGCCTCGTTTAATTGACGCTTCTGGCAAGATAATGCCATATTCGTTATCAAATCACAGCCGCACCGAAAACCAATGCCCTTTAAGAATTTAGCTCGCCGTTTAAAACCCTACTTTGGTAAAGCTTTGCTCAGTGATCGCGTATTGTCTGTGCGTCGACATGCTCACGAGCGAATTAGGCGCACAAAAAAGCAAGGCCATGTGGCAACCGTGTATTTGCGAATAAACGACCCGTATTCGTATCTTTTGATTCAAGCATTACCGTTGCTACAAAAACGGTATCCATTGCAATACGACTTTAGAACGATTTTAGACCTCAGTGATTCAGCGCATCCTGCACCATCCCGATGGGCCGATCACGCCTTTGTGGATGCGCAGTTTCTAGGTGAATTGTACGCCGATCTTGGTCTGCGTTTCCCCAAGATGCCGCCAACAGACCATCAGCTGGAAAATCAAAACAACGTCAGGGAGCTAACCGCCCAACTGTTGCATTGGGAATTGAGCGCTGATTTTCTAGATCAGGCAACGCAGTTATTCCACGCCTACTGGCACCAAGATCAAGAGTCAATCAATAAGCTGTGTTCAACCGCCGTCACATCTAGCCTCGAGTGCTATCAGCATCATCTGCAAAATAATCAAGCCCATTTAGAAAAGCACGGGCATTATCAAAGCGCCATGATTGACTACGCCGGAGAGTGGTATTGGGGTCTGAGGCGGCTAATTCACCTTGAAGAACGTTTAAACTTATTGGGCTTGGGAACCGGCGAGGTCTTCAACCGCAGCCACCTTGGCGCAGTGACGCTGCCGGAGTTATCCGAGCAACAGCGCGCCAAACTTGAGGGCCAATCTATTGACATGTATTTGTCGATTCGAAGCCCCTACTCTTATCTCAGCTTGGAGCGGGCTAAGAGCATTGCTGATCATTATGGAATGCGATTGGTTTTGAAGCCCGTGCTACCCATGTTGATGCGGCGAATGCAGGTACCTAAGTTAAAACACCGCTACAGTATTCATGATCTAAAACGCGAGGCCAAACGCTTTAACATCCCATTTGGCTTTATTGCAGACCCCTTGGGCCGAGGGGTAGAAAACACATATTCCTTTTTTGACTTGGCGTCAGAACATGGCAAGGCCTATGAATTTTTCCTAAGCGTTGCGCGCGGAGTATGGAGCGAAAATCTAGATGCCGCCAAAGAGACCGACATGAAAATCATGGTAAAGAGAGTCAATCTAAGCTGGCCAGATGCTAAGCAAATCATGTTTGAACATCGATCGCAGCAATGGCGAGACTGGGCCCAGGCCAATCTTGAGGATCTTTACGCGCTCAACCATTGGGGCGTACCGTGCTTTAACTTTAAAGATCAAACTACGTTTGGCCAAGACAGCCTCGACCGACTCAATGACGTTATCCGAGAATACTCATTGAGCTAGGGCTGTTAGCGCATCAAATCGGCGAAACCAAACTAAAGCACTGTCTAGGATGCTGTCTCTTTTGATAAAGCTCGCTGCCTCGCAGTTTGTTCATCACATAGAGCTTGAATCGCGGCTTCGTCGTAGTCTCGCAAACCACTCAAAACCAATTTTTTGCGACCCGACCCAATTTGCGTTTGGCCATCTAACAAATGAAAATTGAGCCAGGCATTGCCGCGCTTGCCCTGCACTTCCAATTGAGTTTCAGCTAATTCGATACTCAGGTCAGTAAATTCAAGGCGATCAAATTTCAGTGACATTTGCTCGTAGATCACCAATGGTCGATTAGGGTTGAACATCACTTGTTGTTCGCGCATCAAGGGAACCAAAATATGCGGGAAGTTTTGGCCTGAAAACCGAACATAGATGCGAGCCAATTGCTCGATAGCCTGATCCGTTTTATGAGTCTCGCCCGTGATATCAAGCCGCAACACAACCTTCTGGCGATCATTAACCAGTTCAATCAATTTCCCTTCTTGGTCATCCGGGAAATGCAAAAATCGATCCGCCTTTAACAGTTCAGCAAACTGAAAGTGCATTGACTCACTAATGCCATAGCGCTGCAAACACAAAGCAAACAATAAATCGCCGGGCACACAAAAGCGCTTCGAATCCTCGTCGTGAATGGGATTAAAGTCATAGGCAATCTGCTTAGCAAACCGGCTGCCTTGTTTGGCGCTGATTGAGATTCCCTGAGCTGATCTGGAAATATAATTTTCAAGAAACATCATTGAACTGTTTAACTTTTATGATCTTTTTAGTCGTTACTCGGGTCTGCATGGCTTGGTCTCGAAATTTGATTTATTAACACAAAGCTCTGCGTCAGTGTGATGATCGAAACGAAAGCCCGCGCAAGTGTAACGCAATTTAATGCTCGATTCGCCTTCATTAAGCGCCAAAACAACTTGTCTCTTTTTACGCTTGAACTACACTCTTGCGGTGGCCACTAAGGGGTTCTCACAAACCTTTGAGCTTCATTAAATCGAAAGCTTTCATTAAACTAAGAGTTTAAGCAGTAAGAATTTAAACAGTAAAAATTTAAACAGAGAGAGCTGGCAATGTTGACTGACCCAATAGCGTTTCGGACATGTTTGGAAAATTAACAAAAGCGGCGTGGCAACATCCTTCGCCCGCGCGCCGACTAAAGGCCATCCAAAAGCTCAATGCGGCAAAAGACGAAGACCAGCACATACTGCTTGAACTGGCTCTAAATGACCCAGACCAAGAAGTAGCGAATGCCAGTTTAGAGGCAATCAATGACCCAATAACCTTGTGGCAGGCGCTTAATGATGAGAGTTCTGCAAAAGCCGTAAGCCGCATAAAAAAAAGGATTGCAAGAATATTCGCGGAACCGAGCATCAGCGTAGATCAGGTTCGAGAATGCCTAAACAAGCAAGCCGAATTGGCACCGGTGGTTGTGGCCCACTCAAACAATGCAGCGCTGCGACACGAGCTTCTTGAGGCGATCAGCGACAGCGAAATCGCCCACATTATTGGCGAAGTAAGTTATGTCGACACTCGCGCATTGATCGCAGAACGGCTAACAAACGAGGCAGACTTAGAGGTCGCGCGCCGGCATCTCAAAGGTAAAGACAAAAACGCAGAGCGACTTATCAAGCAGAAGCTAACAAGGCTTCGAGCCGAAAAAAAAGCCGAGGATGAAAACAATCAGGCGGCGCAAGACCTGTGCGAAAAGATGGAAGCCATCGCTCACAGCAGCGAGTGGCGTAAAGAGTTCTCTGCCCAGTTCAATGTTTTCTCTCAGCGTTGGCAAGCGCTAGAGCGCAAACCCGATTCCGATTTAATCAAGCGATATGAAACAAGTTGCGCGACCATCTTAGAAACACTTAACGCTCAAGAACAGCAAAGGCAGGCCGAGTTAGGACTACACAAGCTGGTAAAACGGCACAAGACTGAGCTAGCAAATTTAGCTACTTATTCTTTAGACCAATTGATTGATGCGAAGTTAGACATCGCACAGTCTCTCGCCAACCTGATAGCCGAAACAAATACTTTGGTCACGCCAGAAAAGTCTGAACAAGGGCTTTTTAGCGCTGATCAAAGTGCGATTCAAGCTTTGGTAGACCTTGCTGATTTTGCCCAAGACCTCGATGCCTACGATAATGATTCAAAAGCACTTAGTCGCGATGAAATCCAATATGCAAATGCTTTGCTGACGCCCCACGCTTTATTGAAAAACAGCTCAGTTCGCCAAGAACTGAAAGCGCGGCTTGAAACAACAAAGCTAAACGAGCAAGCAGAACAACAGCGCTACGATCGCAAACTAAGTGAGCTGCACAAACGCATAAGTCGCCTAAGCTCCAGCAGCCGCAAAGGTAATTTGCATGTAGCCCTCAAAGAACTGGCTGCCACGCAAAAGCTATCCGAAGCCTACACTGGTCACGATCGTAAGAACTTAGAAGAACGATTAGTGCAAGCCCAAGAAACCGTTGACAAACTGCGAGACTGGCATGACTTTGCAACCAAACCAAAATTTACAGAATTATGCGAGAAAATGGAGGCTTTAATCCCCGCCAAGCTCCATCCAGATCATAGGGCGCAAAAGATTCGACAGCTTCAGTCTCAGTGGAAGAGTCTCGGCATGAATGACGATGAGGCTCTTTGGGATCGTTTTAAAACGGCTGCTGACAAAGCCTTTGAGCCTTGTGCTAAGTTTTTCACTCAACGCGATCAAGAACGCGAAGCTAACCTTAAAAAAAGAGAACCCCTGGTCGATCAATTAGCTCGTTTGTTGCAGAAAACAGATTGGCAAGACTCACCAGACTTTGCTCAAGTCGAACAGCAATTAAAGGCCGTTCACAGCCAATGGTTGTCGATTAAAAATGTGACAAAAGACGCCAGCGAAGAACAATGGCAACGGTATCGCAGTGCCAGAGAGAGCGTATTTGAAAAACTCGCTCCAGAATACGATCGCAATCAACTATTAAAGCAAAAGCTGGTCGATCAAAGCGAGCGCCTGATCAGTGACGGTGCAACTCATGACAGCTTTGACAAACTCAAAACTTTGCAGCAGCGTTGGAAAACGATTGGAATTACGCGCATTAAGGAAGATCGCAAGCTTTGGGCGAGCTTTAAAAAGAACACTGATCTATTTTTTCAATCCATTCGTGAATTTGAGCGCAGTGAAACTCAAAAGTTTGATGACATGCTTGTCGAGCATCTACGAATTATTGATGAGATTCATCAATTGAGCAAAGCCGGTGAGGCAGCGGATTTACAAATTGAAAATCTGGAAAAAGAATTTGCCGAGCTACCTGCGCTGCCAAAGATTTTCCCAGAAGCAAAACTGGAAAATATCAATAAGCGATTTCAAAAGGCGTTACAAAGCTACCAACGTTCTCGTGAACAAGCTCAGAAAACATCCGACAAAGAACAAAGCAAAAGGCTGCTGCAAAAGGCCAATTTATGCAGCGACCTTGAGGCAATGCTTCAAAAATCGCCGATTGATCAACTAAACATTGAATCGTTAAAGGCCGAAATCGACGCGCTGATTCTCGACGATGCGGCGATCGCTAAGCGGTTTCAAACACGGCTTGCGGGCGCGGCCGAGCAAAACCGGCAAGCATTTGATGCAGCTCGGCGAGAGCTGTGCATTCGAATTGAGATAGCCTGCGGTACTGATAGCCCTAAACCTGACCGCCCATTGCGCACACAAATTCAACTCGCCGACATGAAAGCGCACGGCATTGGTGGGCAAAGCGCAAGCGTCGAAGACCTCAAACTTGAGTGGTATTGTTCTGAGGGCGCCTCTGCTGACTTACAGCGTGAATTGAATGCCCGTGTCTCCAGTGCTTTTAAAACCTGATGCGAATAAGTAGTGCGAACAAGTAATGCCAATAAAAATTAGCCAAGCCTCATTCATGAAAACAGTATGGAGTGTTTTCTTGGCAAGCACACTCTATATTGGTGCTTGCTTAACGCCAAGTCTATGTTTGCAGGCCCAAGAGAAGGCGACCGTCGAAGACGTAACGCAAGTCAATAAATACAGCTTGCAACTTAAGGTCGAAACCACAGCAAGCCGGGAGACGATATGGCAGTTGTGGGAAGACGTAGAAAATTGGAAGCGCTATGATGAGCTGGTTATTTATTCTCGACTGGACCCCGGCCACGAATTTGTTAAAGGCGCTCAAGGTGAAGTCAAAGCCAAAGGCGCGCCTAAAAGCCGCTTTACGTTAACCGAAGTAAGCCCCGGTAATTCCTTTACCGAGCGACTATCGACACCTTTGTGGCAATCCATTAACCTACATCGTTATTTCGAAACCTCGGACAATGGCAACACGGTATTTGTCCACGAAGTCGAGTTCAAGGGTCGTTTACGCTGGCTGATCTATGCAGCCGCTGGGGCAACCTTTAAAAAGGAATTGCCGCGCGTCATGAATAAGTTGCGTGAGCTAGCCGAAACTCTGGAAGATGAGTCTAACAACGATTAATTCGTGGCTGCTAAGGGCTAATCCACGAACTCGCAAAAGCTAAGGCCTCCAAACACTCTTAGAAACATCTATAACTATTTGGATTCACTCGACTAACGCAAAGGTAAAGCTGGGTCGCCAAGCAACGCCCAGTTGTCGAGCATTTGATTCGCTGGCGACATTTGGCTTTTCGCGTTGAGTATCGCCTCACCGACCGTCGGCGACGCCTCAGTTTGACGTAAATAACGTTGCGCAAAGACCGCATTTTCTCGATATTGCCCTAACACCATCGCACCGTGAATCGCAGCGGCACCTTGGGTTCCGGCAAACAACCACTGATGGGCTAAGGTGTTTACGCTGAGCG
The DNA here is from genome assembly GCA_937922925.1 of uncultured Arenicella sp. GTDB lineage: Bacteria > Pseudomonadota > Gammaproteobacteria > Arenicellales > Arenicellaceae > Arenicella. Next base: position 62,596 of record CALAKU010000003.1, read on the forward strand.
ATTCATAGTTAGTGGTGTAACAGGCCAATGGCATTACCATCGCCGGTGTTTGCGCATTGCTTAAGCTCTGCACTAGGTCGGTATCGACGATGCTGTCAAAACTCCACGCTGCGTCACTGCCATGCCCAGCAAAAGAAATCAGCTCGGCACCTTGATTTATGGTGTCAACGATTTGCGCTTGGGCATCGGCTATAGAAAGACCCTCGCCGAACAATTCTTCAAGATAGACCTCTTTGATTTGATCGAACTCGGAATCTTGCTGCAAGTGATTGCCCACATAGGCTCGAATTTGATCATCAAATTGCAAGCCTCGATTGTCAGGCTGCTGCGCAATCAGCAGCGCGTTCTGATATTGGGTTTGTGCACGATTTTGATGCCAAACCTCGGTCTTCGATACAATGGCACTCAAATCTTCAGCGCTTCTTACCGGCCATCGTCCTATCGCAAATTCAGGCTTATTATCTCCATCAAGATCGGCGAATTGATTGTCAGTGGGCGAAAAATTAAACACACTCACCGGGCGATAATGGGTAGGAATAAAATTAACGACCTCGGCGTCTATCACACCGAGATAATCATAGGTGTGGCCACCAACGATCAGAGCGTGCTTGATGGTTTGGTTTGTGTTCGCCCGAGTTAAAAATCGATCGAGCGCACTTGGTGTGTTGTTTCCAAAACCATAGGCTGACACCAAATCCAGCCAATTCACTAGCGAAACTGTATGGCCCTGCTCTCGTTTTAGCTCAGCAAAGCGCTGTAGATCCGTATTCATAAATTGTGGATGCGCAATAATCCAATAGTCGGCTCCGCTTGCGTGCAATTGAGAAATTGATTCGGCCTTAATTTCACTAGGTTGCGGCCACTGCTCAATATCGCCAACGCTGTAAGCCAGCCCTCCAATCACCGGCAATCCGGCAAACGCGATTTGGCCTTGTGCTAGCGCCTTAAAATCAATTGGCCGAAACGCGCCGTTTTCAGTATGCGCAAACACGTCTGATTGAGCATTGCCATCGAGCTTAACGATATTCTGTGTTTGAGCAAACGCTTGAAACCTTAATGGGCGAGTCTCGATAATGTTGGTTTTAGCAAACGCATCAATTCGATCAACTAAGATCAAATCCGCGATAAATCCTGTGTCACCTGGCACCACGACAGAGACCGTGTCGCTAACCCCATTTAACACGCCGCCCGGTATTTCAATTCGGCGACTGTACTGCTCTAAGCCATCAAATCGTATGTCGGCCACGAGCTGTTCATTTACCCACACTTGCGCATGGTGATCGTCGCCCTCACCGGGAATATCGATACCTCCGAAAAGGCTAAACTCTAATTCGAACGGCTGATCAACTTCAATGGCGTGGTCAAATTGCAGTGCAAAGTCGGCTCGCGCTGGCTGACTAAACGCCAACAATCGAGCATCAAACCAAGGGTCGTCGCCTTTGATTGAGGCTGAATAGGCTTTGTCAGTGGTCAGGGTCGTTTGAATGATGCCGAGTGTTTGTACGCCATCAAGCTCTGCATCAAATTCGCTCCCATTGTGCACACCGGCGTCTAGAGCCAGCCTGCGATCAATCCGAATTTGATAATTGTAATGATCCAAATAAACCTGATCACGACCACTTGGTTTTCGCACATAGAAGTACAGGCTGTCATCAGAACTTAATTTGTCATCGGTGGAGTCAATATATCTTGCTACCGCTTCACCGTTGAGCGTGACCGCAACTCTTGACCAATCAAGCTTGTTCCAAGCAGGCAGTTCAGCTAACAAACGTGAAGCATCGACGCGGTGCACACCAGCTTGGTCAAATTGTAAATTCAATAGGCTACGATTGAGCCCCAGATTGCGCGCATCGATTCTTGCTCGCCGCGCGGCACTGCTTCGAACCCAACGACCTCGGTGCTCGACATAGCCTTTGGCTCTCATCGTATCTTCAAATTGATCTCGTGTGGCTTGCCAATCTATGGCCTCACCAGTGCTTTGCTCACCGTAGTCAATACCGGTTTCAAATGGCCCATAGAACTCCTCATGACTGCTGTTATCTATGGTAGAAAGACCAAATCGACTTATCGAATTCGCTTGTTCTCGACTGAGACGGAAATTGGTTTGATACTCACGCTTTTCGTTTGAGTCGCCACCTTGCGCGGGTATCAAACGGCGATTCAGTTGCTGCCATCCGTCACTCGTTTCTCCCCAAACATGAAACCCTAAATGAAATGTTTCGGCGCTGGTTTCCCATCTGACATTTAGTCTGCGCCGTTGCTGATCGAATCGTACAAAATTCAAGGTCACTGGAGTTGTAAAGGTACTGCTAAACGCGAGCACTGAAATCTCTTCGCGAATATGACTTCGTTCGTTGTCGCTGACCCTGTCTTCATCGTACACAAAGGTGGTGCCCGCTGCGGTGATGTCTACCCGGCGCAAAAACCCGCCATTATTGCCTCGTCGAGAGCGTTGTTTAGCGACCGAAACTGGAGTAGATGTGAAACAATTCGGAGCAAAGCTCGCACCACTGCCCGCCGCAACCGGATTATCGTGCCCTAGGACATCGTCACCAAAAACAGATTGAAAGAAAACCGAGGAAGGCCCGTTTAAACTGCTTAAGTCGAGTTCTTGGCAACCTCCCCGCTCTACCGCCAGATAGCAAATGTTCTCGCCATTGTTTAATAAGCCATTACCCGCTTCCATGCGGTCGATTGCCACATCAAAACGACTCGCGGTAAGGCTGTTGTTTCTAACGGCCACATCCAAGAATTCAGGTTCACCACCGGGCAAACCGTCGCCGCCAGGGAAGGTGTTGTTAACCGACTGAATCTGAGTAATCAGGCTTGGCGCAGCGGCAAATGCTGTATCAAAAGTGACTCGTTCAAAGCCTTGAGTCTCGCCATTCGCTAAGTCGCAATCGTCACAATTGGGGCCAAAAACTTGGCTATCGACAAACTCACAAGCGGATTCAAAGCGGACGTTGCCATTGCCACCGGCCAAAGGCACGTTGACAGTGCCATTTTCAATCGCCACGTAATCGAAAACGAAACCCGGGCTATTACGATCTTCGTTGCGCGGCTCCAAACACGTGGCTTCAAAACCTTCGTTATCGATGCTACGAATACGGATTGTACAGGGGTCGTCCGCAGTTCCGGCACCAAATTCGGGCGTCATGGCGAACACATTCGGCACGGTGCCAGCTGCGAACGGTGAGGGAAAATCGATTCGTTGGAACGGCGTTACCGTGGTTGAATTGGGAATGGTAAATGGATCAATACTGGCCTGGCCAACAATCAATCTAGAGTCTTGTGCCAAAACGAGAGAGGCATCAAGGCCAAAAAAGAAAACGCCCAAAGCGCAAATGAACTTTCTAAACACAATCAATTCCCCCAAAGAATTCATCGACTAAACCTATGAATTTAATAAGCATTTTCGCTTGAAATCTAAACTCACCTATCACTAGTTTATGCCAAGAAGTTACAGACTTGTGTAAACAAAGGTATCTTTTTAGATGACCAAATGATCAACGGCTGCTCAGCCCCTATTAATGGTCAAATCTTGTTCATCAAGAACTTAAAACTGGATTGATCGTCACTCTCAAGCCCGACCCTTAGGCCCAACCTTATTTGGTCAGCTACTCAATCGACTCTTATAGGCCTATATGCAAGACCGTATACAGAATTACGCCGTATCAATCTATTTTTCTGCCAACTCGCGGTGCCTATTTTTTGACAACCAGGCCGGGATAATGGCGCCCAAGTACATCACAACGCCATACACACTCGCGGTAACGGCCAAATCTTGACGAGCGAGAAAAACGGTTGCGATGGTCATGGCGACGGTTGCATTTTGCATACCGACTTCGATACTCAAGGTAATTGCGTCACGCTGCCCAAGTTTGAATAAATAACCCAGAGTTAAGCCGAGCAAAACGGCTGCGATATTCAGAGAGAGCGATGCGCCGGCAACCTGGCCAAAAGACGTCACAAAAGTCGCCCAGTTTTGGCTAAGGATGACGATGATTAAAACAATCATGAAAACGCCAGAGAATCGTCTAAAAAACACCTCAGACTTGACCGCGATACCCTCAAAAAAGTGGCGCACCACTAAGCCAAGTAGCACTGGAAGCAATGTTATTATGATCAACCCAATTGTGGTTTCAAACAGCGAGAACGACCCCGACGCAGCGCCACTAAAGTGGGCCATTGACCAAGCAATAATCAGAGGCGTGGTAAACACGCAAATCAAGGTCGCGATCGCAGTTAGCGAGACAGACAGGGCTAGATTTGCTCTACATACCTGAGAGATAATATTTGAAGTCGTTCCGCCCGGGCAAGCAGCGAGAATCATAAGCCCAATCGCTAGGGATTCGTCCAAATTGAAAAGCCTGACCACGCAATAGGCTAAGACTGGCAATAGCAGTATTTGGCCAAGCAAACCAGCCAGCACCGGTGTAGGAGTCTTAAACAAACGCGAAAAATCGCGAAACGTAAGGCTTAGCCCCATTCCAAACATAATCACTGCCAAAGTTACCGGCAGTAGTACGTCGATTAAAAATGATGGCTCCATGGCTCACTGATCCAAATGATTTTAAATTTGGAGCAAGATTGCCATGCACAATGCCTTACGACAATCGATTCTTGGTCATCACGTGGGCCCTTAAGCGAATAGTCCCTCGACTATTTGCAACGTTCACCGTGTTTTTAGCTGCCTTGATTACACTGTTGGTTTAGACGATCGCTACTCTAGATAACAAATGAAAACAACGAAGCCATTGGCCGAGGCCGACGTGTCTCGGATAGTTGAGATGGCATGGGAAGATCGCACGCCCTTCGATGCAATTGAAGATGATTACGGTTTGAGTGAAGCCGAGGTAATTAAATTGATGCGCCTAAACATGAAGCCGTCTTCGTTTCGGCTTTGGCGCGCTCGCGTTAGCGCTCGGGCGACCAAGCATCGAGCCAAACGCCAATTTACGGTGGGCCGTGCCTATTGCCCCAGCCAATACAAGAGGTAATGCAAACGCTGGCTCAACTCAGGGATAAATCAACAATTTCGATATCGGCGGGCCTACGCTTTAAAAAACTGAGCACGATTTTATAGCTATCGCGATCTAAAATATGGCTTGGCGTCGCGCTGAGCCAATCTTTGAATTTGTCTGCGCCCTGATTGCCTTCCTTACTATTGCATTGCCCTGATTTTTGATTGATTTCTTGGCGATCAAATACGCCGAGAAAACGCCATCCATTGAACACGTTCATATCGTCTGGGGCGCTGTCTTCAATTACCCCAATGGCGCCGCAGTAAGGCCAACCGTCAAGCGCCTTTGTTTGCATGGCATTCTCAAAACGTTGGTTATGTGAACTCAGCGTCTCTTGTGCGACGCAAGCTCCGCGGCACTGTTTCAATTGATACGCAAAGCAACTAATCCCACTTTGCTCTAAGCCAAGCACTTTGGCGCATAACTCATTCGATTTAATCAGGCTTCTGAGCGAAGTATGCGCGTGGCGCATGTTGCGATACGAGCCATATTGCTTGTGATCATTGGGCGGCCACACTTCTGGCACCAATTTGGGCCTAAGGGCGCTACCATGTCGCTCTATGCTCCACGTTAAAAATTTAGAGCGGCGACGCAGGCGGCGATTATAGATCGGCTGCAAACGCTTGATCTCGGCGCTTTCCAACAATAAGGCACTGAGCTCGCCAGGCGTGATTTCAGCAACGATTTTCTTGGTATAACGCGCCAATTTAGCCTCTTTGGCGTCGCGCTTGGCCGCTGAAAAATGGCTCTGGACTCGCTTCTTGATATTAATACTCTTACCTACATAGATCACATCACCAGCGCCATCATAAAAATAATAAACACCGGTTTGCGTCGGCAAATCTTGAACTAAATAGGCGTTGCCGTGGGTCATTACGAGGCTATATTAGTGAGGGGTTTCGAGTATGCTAGCGGTTTAGGATTTGTTAGCGAGCGGTCATTATTGCTTAAGCTTGAGGCAGTGCTTAAGCTTGAGGCAGCAGTTGGCAAAACGCTTTAGCCGCATTGGATAAACTGCGGCGTTGATGCAGTACAAGCCCCAACGTTCGATACAGGCTTTTGCCTATCGGGATGTCAACAAGTTCGTCATCTAGCATGGTTTTCGGCAATAGGCTCCAACCCAAACCGGCACTGCTTAGCATTTTGAGCGTTTCAAGATTGTTGGTTTGCATCTGTACCTGCAATTGACAGTTTGCTCGATCAAATTCCCGGCGCATAATTTTATGAGTTTCAGTGTCAGCGCTAGGTAAAACACAAGGGTACTGGCTCAAGGTGGCGATGCTCATCTTTTTGCTTTTTGCCAATTGGTGGTCTTGGCTACACACGACAATTAATTCGTCTTGCCAAACAGGCTGGCTGCGCAAGTGAGTCGGCATTTGAGTTGGCAAGGTAATCAGTGCAAATTCAATATCACCTGCCTCGACCGCATGAAAAGCCTTGTCTGAATCTTGAAAACGTAAATCCAAGGTCACTTCTGGGAAGCGCTGATTAAAGGCTTTTAGAATCGGCGGTAAGCGATATAAGCCAACGTGATGGGCAATGGCGATCGAGAGGGTTCCGGAAATATCCGAACTCAGGTTCGACGCATAGCGCTGAAGGTCTTCAGCTTGCCTGACTAAGTCCTGCGCTTTGCCCAATAATTGCTTGCCATTTTCGGTCAAGCTAATTTGCCTTGAGACTCGATTGAACAAGCTGGTTCCGAGCTCTTCTTCCAAAGCAGCAACCCGTTTTGATACGGCGGGCTGAGTTAAATACAAATGCTCAGACGCGACCGAAAAAGACTGATAGCGAGCCACCGCGATAAACGCTTTAAGAGCTGAAATATCCATAAACTAGATGCATAAAGTATTCCAAAATAGAATTCATATTATAAAAACAATGAATTTCTCTAATCAATCAGCTTTGCTATAGTTATTAGCATAAACGCCACAGTTAGGAGTAATTCATGGCTAAAACCATGTACGAAAAAATTTGGGATACGCACTTTGTGCACCAAGAACCCGGCCAAGCACCATTAATGTATGTAGATCGTCATTTGATGCACGAAGTGACGTCACCGCAAGCATTTGAAGGCTTGAAAATTGCCAATCGCCCTATTCGCAACAGACACAGCATCTTGGCGACCTTAGATCATTGTGTGCCGACTAAACTGGCCGATCGAATCAATTTGCCAGACCCAATTGGTGCGAAACAAGTGGCAACGATGGTCAATAATTGCGAAGAGCATGGCTTAGTGCTTTACGATATGCAAAGCAAGAACAACGGTATTATTCATGTTGTGGTTCCGGAGCACGGCTTCGTTCATCCTGGTATGACGACGGTTTGTGGCGATTCGCACACGGCAACCCATGGTGCTTTTGGCGCCTTGGCCTTTGGCATTGGAACCTCCGAAGTTGAACACGTGATGGCAACCCAGTGTCTACCGCAATCAAAGTCCAAGACCATGCTGGTTCGAGTCAACGGTAGTTTATCCAAATACTCTACCGCCAAAGACATTGCCTTAGCCATTATTGGCCAAATCGGCACTGCCGGTGGCAATGGTTACGTCATTGAATATGCGGGCGAGGCGATCGAAGCCCTGTCAATGCAAGGCCGTATGACCTTGTGCAACATGGCTATTGAGTCTGGTGCGCGAGCAGGTTTGGTTGCTCCAGATGAAAAAACCTATGCTTTCCTTGAAGGCAAAGAGTTTGCTCCCAAAGGCGAACAATGGGATCAAGCACTCGCCTACTGGAAAACCTTGCCTAGCGATGCCGACGCACAATTCGATCGAGTCATTGAATTGCGGGCCGAAGACATTGCACCGCAAGTTACTTGGGGCACTTCGCCTGAGCAAGTCATTCCGGTCGACAAAACCGTACCCGCTCCCTCGGATTTCGAGCAAGAAGGTAAACAACTAGCCTGTGCCAGCGCGCTTGAGTACATGGGGCTAGAGGCCGGTACCAAGTTGACCGATATTGATGTCGACTACGTGTTTTTAGGTTCGTGCACGAACTCACGTATCGAAGATTTCAGAGCCGCGGCGGAAGTCGCCAAAGGCACCAGCGTGCCTGAACGCGTGACGGCGATCGCTGTACCCGGTTCATATCAAGTAAAAGAGCAAGCCGAAAGCGAGGGCTTGGACAAAATTTTTATTAACGCCGGATGGGAATGGCGTGAACCTGGATGCTCTATGTGCCTTGCCATGAATGGTGATCAACTCAAACCAGGCCAACGATGTGCGTCTACATCCAATCGAAACTTCGAGGGCCGACAAGGCAAAGGGGGGCGAACGCATTTATTGTCGCCTGCCATGGCCGCTGCCACCGCCGCCGCTGGTCGATTTGTAGACATCCGAGAATTAGAGGCTTAATCATGGAAAAATATGTAAAACATACGAGTGTTGCGGCCCTAATGAATCGCAGCAATGTCGATACCGATCAAATCATTGCCAAGCAGTTTTTAAAGAAGGTAGAACGCACCGGTTTTGGCGTGCATCTATTTCATGATTGGCGTTATCTTGACGATGCGGGCACGCAGAGCAACCCCGACTTCGAACTGAATAAACCGGTATTCGCGGGCGCTAAAATTTTAGTGACTGGTGATAACTTTGGTTGCGGCTCATCGCGCGAGCACGCACCATGGGCTATTGCTGATTACGGTTTCAGTGCCATTATCTCAACCAGCTTTGCCGATATTTTTTATAACAACTGCTTTAAAAATGGGATTTTGCCAATCGTGGTTAGCACCGACGAGTTAAAGTCGTTGATGGCTGAAATTGAGGCTAACGAAGGCGTCGCCTTTACGGTTGATTTAGAAAATCAATCGGTCAGCACACCGGGCGGAATCAATATTGAATTTGAAATCGACGGGTTTCGTAAGCGCAATCTCTTAGAGGGTTTAGACGACATTGGATTGACCTTGCAACACACTGACAAAATTGACGTTTATGAGAAAAAGCACCAACAACAATTTCCGTGGTTGTGGGCCTAAGGTTTAGCCAAGGTCGAGATTTTAAATCACTCTTAAAGGGCAGCTTAGGCTGCCCTTTTATATTATCGACGCTTGATTAGATAGCATTCGCACGGCCATCACACCGTTTCTTTCTAGACCTTAGTTCAAAACAAAGTTCAAAACAAAAATTCCAAACAAAAGTTCAAAACGTAAACCGCTTTTTTACCTTACTAAAAGATTGATGAGTAAAAACCGTTTATTCACCAATACAAAGCTTATATAGTGCGCCTAATGTATTTCAATGATGTCTCATCTAGATACCCTTGCTAGGTGCCGCGCGATAAATTCACCGAGACCCAAGCTTCAAGCCATGATTTCTAATACCACCATTACCTTAATGGACACCACTTTGCGCGATGGCGAGCAAACGCAAGGAGTCTCATTCGCTCCTGCCGAAAAATTGAGCCTTGCACAGGCGTTATTGGGCCGGCTTGGTGTGGATCGTATTGAAGTCGCTTCTGCAGGAGTTTCTGAAGGAGAACAAGATGCGGTGCGTCAGATAAACCAATGGGCGCAACAAAATGGCTTTGCGGATCGCGTTGAAGTGCTGGGTTTTGTGGATGTAAATCGCTCGGTGGATTGGATAAAAAATGCCGGCGGCCGCGTCATCAACCTATTGGCAAAAGGCAGTTTAAAGCATTGCCAAACACAACTTCGCCAAACCCCGGAACAACACTTCGAACGGATTATTCAAACCATTGACTATGCCCAAGACCAGCAGATATCTGTGAATATCTATCTTGAGGATTGGTCTAATGGCTACGCCGATTCGCCCGACTATGTTTACCAAATGCTGGAAGCGCTCAGCGATCAGCCTATCAATCATTTCATGTTGCCCGACACGCTTGGAGTGATGTCACCGGATGAAGTGTATAAAGCCATCAATGATATGGTGACGCGCTTCCCCCACTTGCAGTTTGATTTCCATCCGCATAACGATTATGGCCTTGCGACGGCGAACGTGATGGCCGCGGTTGATGCCGGTATTAGCGCCATTCATTGCACCATTAATTGCCTAGGCGAACGAGCTGGTAATGCATCACTGGCCGAAGTGGCCGTCGTGCTGCGCGACAAAATGAGCATCGACCTAAACATTGATGAACGCTATATCGTCGACGTCAGTCAAATGGTGGAAAGTTTCTCAGGAAAATTCGTCGCCTCTAATGCGCCCATTCTGGGCACCGACGTGTTTACCCAAACCGCAGGCATTCATGCCGATGGCGACAAGAAAGGCAATTTGTATGTCACGAAATTGTCGCCCGAAAGGTTTGCTCGCAAGCGTACCTACGCCTTAGGCAAGCTTGCCGGCAAAGCGTCGCTAGACCAAAACCTTGACGCATTGGGAATCTCGCTCAGTGACGAAGACAAAAAGCGCGTGTTATCAAAGGTCATCGAATTAGGCGATTCCAAACAAGTCATCACACCAGAAGACCTACCATTTATTATCGCCGATGTGTTGGAAAGTAACGATCAGCAAAGGTTGTCTTTGATTGCCTGTAAAACGTTCAGCGAACTCAGCGGTAAGTCTGAGGTGGAGCTTACCTTACGCCTTGATCAGGTCGACCATACAGCCAGTGGCCAAGGCAATGGCGCGTTCGATGCGTTTACCAAAGCTTTGGACACCATATTAGATGAACATACGCAGATCAAACGACCTACTTTGATCGACTATGAGATTCATATCCCCAAAGGCGGAAAAACCGCCGCCCTTACTGAGGCGGCCATTACCTGGGAGCTTGAAAATCATCGAAAGATCACCACCAGAGGCGTAAACGCGAATCAGGTTTTTGCCGCTATCCAGGCCACCATCAAAATGATCAACTTAGTGCTGAGCTAGAAGCGTCTATCAACCCGTATTAGCATTGACGATTTCGGTAATTTGAGTCTGATTCGACCTTTCGAAATCGAATCAGCTCGAGGCAATGCAGCTCGCATTCGGCTCAACGTCGGCAGGTAGCCAACCCTCAGTTTCACTCAGCGTTCTAAGCAAGATTGATAAAGTCTTGCTATGGATTTAGCAGATACTCAAAAACGCAGCCTATTCCTTTTTACTAACGATCTGCGCGTACAAGATAACTCGGCGCTCCTCCAAGCAGCAAAATCAGCTGAAGCGCTGCATTGCATTACCGTCAGTGAAACAACCCCGCTCGCGCCGAATCGCTATGGATTTAAAGATATCGGCACGCATCGTCAGCGCTTTATGGACGAATCTCGCCTTGATTTGCAACGTGATTTGAGTGCCCTATCGCAATCTTTGGTGGTGTTACGCGGTGACCCAGCAATACAAATACAAAAAGAAATCGACCAATACGAAATCACGCAAGTATTTCGTAGCCGTAACGCGGGTTGGAACGAGCAACAGTATTGGGCAGCGTTGCAACAAGCAAACCCGGAAGTGGCATTTCAAGAATTCGATACCCACACTCTTTTTAGCCTAGACAAACTGCCGATTGATATCAGCGATTTACCGGCGAGTTTTAGTAAGTTTCGCCGTATTGCCGAACAAAGCAACATTGACTATCAGCCCGTAACAATTGAGAGGTTGCCGCCGCCGCTCACCACCAGCAACATCGCAGCGAACGACAGCAGCATTGCCGCCCCCACCAAGGAGAATACTTTCAAAGGTGGGGCTACGAGCGCTTGGCAGCACATTGATGACTACTTTGCGAGTGAACATCCGAGTACGTACAAAATAAACCGCAATGCGCTCGACGGCTGGACTAATTCGACCAAGTTTTCTCCTTGGCTAGCCAATGGTTGCCTAGGCGTTCGCGCACTCCTAAATCGGCTTAAAGTCTACGAACGCGATGTGGTTCAAAATGAGTCTACCTATTGGATTTATTTCGAACTGTTGTGGCGCGAGTATTTTCAGTGGTACGCCCACAAACACGGCACGTCACTGTTTCGATTTAGCGGAATCGGTTCGCGCTCGCCGCTAACTTCGTTTTACCCAGAGCGCTTCAAACGTTGGACCAACGGGAATACGCCTTATCCATTGGTGAACGCCTGCATGAATGAATTAAGCAGCACCGGATTTTTATCAAACCGCGGCAGGCAAATTGTCGCCAGTTGTTTGGTCAACGAGTTGGCAGTCGATTGGCGTTATGGTGCCGCCTATTTTCAAGAAGTTTTACTTGATCATGATGTCGCGTCAAATTGGGGAAATTGGCAGTACATCGCCGGTGTTGGCGCCGACCCGCGTGGAGGCCGACACTTTAATTTGGAAAAACAAACCAAGCAATTTGACTTTGATGCTCGCTACCGAAAGCGTTGGGGCGGTAACGCCAGCAGTACCGATTTGGATTCGGTGGATGCCGCTGATTGGCCCATTGCATGAAACTAACTATCAATGTGGTCTGGTTTAAGCGCGACCTCAGACTCAAAGACCATGAACCTCTCAGTCATGCCATTGAAGAGTCATTGCCCTGCCTACTTTTGTATGTTTTTGAACCGGAGCTTATTAACGACAAACACTACAGTGAGCGACATTGGCGTTTTGTTACGCAATCAATCAAAGACATGAACCAAACACTCATCGGCATGATTGATAAAGGTGATGGTGTCAGAGGTGGCGGCGTCAGAGGTGACAGTGTCAAAATCCAAGTTGCCCACGCAGACATGTTGTCGGTGCTCAACGACATTCAGCAAAAAGCAACAATAAAAAGTCTCTTTAGCCATGAAGAAACGGGCTTGGCAAAAACATTCCTTCGAGACCAAGGAGTTGCTCTGTGGTGCCGCGAACACAAGGTAACCTGGAAAGAGTATCAGAAAGACGCGGTTATTCGAGGTCTCAGAAATCGCGAGCAATGGGAAGAGCGTTGGCATGAAAAAATGAACCACGACTGTGTAAACCCAAAGCTGAACAAACTCATCCCTTTTCGTATTGAGTTTGATACCTCGGCCCTGCCTCGCTCGTGGTTAGATACGAATGCGAATATGCAGCTAGGCGGCGAAAAAGAGGCTACCAAAATCCTAGACTCGTTTATTAGTGATCGCAGCCAACATTATCAACGCCACATATCCAAACCATTCAAAGCACAAGCGAGCTGTTCTCGGCTATCACCATATCTTGCTTGGGGCAACCTCAGTTTACGCCAGGTTTATCAGCGCTACCAACAAGCTAAAAACCATCATCCATGGCGTCGAGCACTTACCGCATTTGCCTCACGCCTGCATTGGCATTGCCACTTTGTGCAAAAATTTGAAAGCGAATCGCAAATGCAAACTAGGCCCATTAATCGAGCCTACCTAAACTTTGCGTATCGCGACTCACTTGAATGCCGCGCCGATTACCTTGCATGGCAATCAGGGCATACCGGTTACCCCTTAGTCGATGCAGCCATGCGATGCCTAGAGCAAACGGGCTATATTAACTTTCGCATGCGAGCCATGCTGGTTAGCTTTTTGTGCCATCACCTGAACATTGATTGGCGCATGGGAGTGCATCATTTGGCGCGTGTGTTTTTGGATTTTGAACCCGGCATTCACTACCCGCAGTTTCAAATGCAAGCCGGGGTAACGGGCATTAACACCATTCGGATTTACAATCCGACCAAGCAGGCAAAAGAAAACGATGAAGATGGCGACTTTATTCTGCAATGGTGCCCTGAATTACGCGTATTACCCAAGCCACTTTTTTTTGATCCAAGCGAACTCACGCCAATGGAACAGCAGTACTACGAGTTAAAGCTCGGTGTTGATTACCCGTTACCCATTGTAAATCTCACAACAGATAACAAAGCCACACGTACTCAGCTATGGTCATTTCGAAAACGCAGTGACGCCCGGCTCGAAAGCCAACGAATTCTCGCTCGCCATGTGAGGCCAGATTGATGGCGCATAAAAAAACCCAACTCCCGCAGAAAACCTGCGCACGCTGCGGCTACCCTTTTTCTTGGCGCAAAAAATGGGAACGCTGTTGGGATGAGGTAAAGTATTGCTCGCAACGCTGTCGGCAAAAAAAGGCTGATTATGGTTAACAAAAATCCAAACCAAACCCAATGACCAAAGCACTAAGACTCATATTAGGCGACCAACTCAATGCTACTCACAGTTGGTATAAAGAGCAGAACCCGAACGTCACCTATTTAGTCGCCGAGCTTCACCAAGAAGCGGCTTATGTTCGCCATCATCAACAGAAGCTCTGCGCCTTTTTTTTAAGTATGGCGAATTTTGCCCAAGCTCTTAAAGACTCAAAGCACAATGTAATTCATCTGAACCTTGACGACACTCAAGACTATAAATCCTTGCCAGAGCTATTGGATGACCTGATCGGCGAGCACGAATTTGAGAGCTTTGCTTATCAGCGGCCTGACGAGGATCGCTTACTGAGCCAGTTGCGCAGCTACACGCCAGTTGCTGCTAAAGCTAAAGGCACACTTAAACACATAGACGAGGTAGACACCGAGCATTTTATGCTGCCGTTCGATGAACTCGACGACTATTTCGCAGAAGGCAAAGCGGTACGCATGGAAAGCTTTTACCGCAAGATGCGTAAACGTTTTGATATCTTGATGCGAGATGATGAACCGGTCGGAGGGCAATGGAATTACGATGCCGAAAATCGATCCAAACTCAAGAAAACCGACCTCCATGATATCCCGCCGCCAATGCTCTTTGATAACTCTGTGCGCAGCATCAATGAGCGCATTGAACGGCATCAAATAGACTGTTTCGGGGAGAGCCCAGACTCTTTAATGTGGCCTTGTAATCGGCGACAAGCCAAACAACTCTTGGAGTTTTTTTGTGACCAATGCTTGCCCCGTTTTGGCACTTTCCAAGATGCGATGACCGGCGAAAGCCCACATGCGTGGAGCCTGTATCATTCGCGACTCTCGTTTGCACTGAACACCAAAATGCTGCATCCCAAAGACGTGATCTCGGCAGCGATTGTGGCGTTTGAACACGCCACTAAAGATATCAGCTTAGCCCAAGTTGAAGGCTTTGTTAGGCAAATACTCGGCTGGCGAGAATTCATTCGGGGCATTTATTGGGCCAATATGCCGCGCTATGCGCAAAAAAATGAACTCGAGGCTAATCGATCTTTACCTGAATATTTTTGGACCGGAAAAACAAAAATGCGTTGCATGCAGCATGCCATTACGCAGTCATTGGATACGGCTTACGCACACCACATTCAACGGCTGATGGTAACAGGCAACTTTTGTTTACTGGCTGGCATTGATCCCACTAAAGTCGATCAATGGTATTTGGGGATTTATATTGATGCGATTGAATGGGTTGAGATGCCAAATACTCGTGGCATGTGTCAATTTGCTGATGGCGGTCTGGTAGCCAGTAAGCCTTACGCAGCGAGTGGTTCGTATATTAATCGTATGAGTGATTATTGCCGCAAGTGTCACTACGACGTTAAGCAACGTGTTGGTGAAAAGGCCTGCCCGTTTAATAGTTTGTATTGGCATTTCATGGACAGGCACCGAGATCGCTTTGGTCGCAACCCAAGAATTGGTATGGTGTATCGAAACCTGGATAAAATGGATGAGCAAACACGAGACTCTATACTGACTCATGGGCAAACACTGCTGGACAACATCGACCAACTCTGAGCCTTATCTAAAGCGCAACCATTTGGAACTGTGCCAATGACGCCAGCGACTCGACTGCTCGACTCAAGTGGCGTGCCTTACACATTGCATCAGTTTTCCAGCCAAGCTTCATCAGGCAAGTTTGGGCAAGAAGCCGTGCGTGAACTCAATGTAGCGCCAGAGCGCGTTTTCAAAACCTTGATCATCAACGACACGCATAAAGGGTTTGCCACCATGATCGTTCCTGTGACCGCTCAATTGAATTTAAAAATGGCCGCGCAGGCACTGGGCGTAAAACGCGCTGAAATGGCACAGGCCGCACAAGTACAGCGCCTTAGCGGTTACGTCATCGGCGGAGTCAGCCCGTTGGGACAAAAACAAGCCCTCACTACCCGGATAGACCACTCTGCTCTCAAACACAAAACAATCTTGGTAAGCGCTGGTCGTCGCGGCCTTGAGATAGAACTGTGCCCCCAACAGTTGGCGCAGCTTTGCCAAGCCGACTTTACTCACTTAACGGCGCTCGGCTAGTGCGCGATTCTAACAAAGGCCTATTGTTTGGCATCTTAGCGGTGACGGCCTTTGGCTTAACCTTACCGGCTACGAAGTCCATCGTCGCGTATCTGCATCCAGTGTTTATCGGCTTGGGTCGGGCCCTGTTCGCTGCTGTCTTTGCGGCGTTAATACTGATTATGTTGCGCCCTCGCCTACCCAATCGAACTCAGCTATGTCAGTTGGCTTTGGTCGCAATCGGAATTGTATTTGGCTTTCCGGTATTGACCGCGTGGGCTATGCTGACCGTGCCGGCTTCGCACGGCGGTGTTGTATTGGGTATTTTGCCTATGGCCTCAACTCTGGCTGGCGTTTGGTTTAGCAGAGAACGCCCGTCAACCGCCTTTTATATGCTTAGCCTAATAGGCGCTGGCCTCGTCATCTGGTTTTCTTTACACGATGAATCTGGTGGTTTCGTAATAGCCGACCTTCTATTATTGGCCGCCATTGTATTAGCTGGGCTAGGCTACGGTTTGGGCGGGCACTTGGCTAAGTCTCTAGGAGGCTGGCAAGTTATCTGTTGGGCCTTGGTGATCAGCGCTCCATTATTAATCTATCCAAGCTATTACTATTGGCCTGAGAATCTTGCGTCACTTCCTAATTCGGCCTGGCTGTCATTTATTTACTTGAGTTTGGTTAGCCAATTGTTTGGATTTTTTCTTTGGTATCAGGCCATGGCCTTAGGCGGCATTGCACGAATCAGCCAATTGCAATTACTGCAACCTTTTGTCACGCTTGGCGCATCGGCATTACTACTCAGCGAAGTCATTGAGCCAAGCACATTTGCCTTTGCCGTTGCCGTACTCGCTTGCGTTGCTTTGAGTAAACGTATGCCCATTCATCAAACTTGATTTACCTTAACAACTCACTCTAAAGAGCCAGAACCTGTGACCAAACCGACCATTCGGGCGGCTAAGCCCGAAGACAGCCAAACTATTATGCAATTCGTTCATGAACTTGCAATCTATGAGAAAGAGCCTGACGCCGTTAAAGCGACTGCAGCGCACATGTCGCAAGCGCTTTTTTGCGATGCTCCTAAGGCGTTTTGCCTAATTGCTGAAATCGATGGGAGGCCTGTTGGTTTTGCCTTGTATTTCTATAGCTTCTCAACGTGGCTAGGACAGCACGGTATTTACCTAGAAGATCTTTATGTTAATCCAAGTGCGCGCGGCCTAGGCGCAGGCAAGGCCTTACTTAAAGAGCTGGCGAAAATTGCCGTTGCTGAAAATTGCGGTCGTGTAGAATGGTCGGTCTTAGATTGGAATACGCCCGCCATCGATTTCTATAAGGCCGCAGGCGCGTTGCCACAAGACGAATGGACAGTGTACCGTTTGAGCGGGTCAGCTTTAAATCACTTTGCTACGCAATAACGTCAAATCACTTTGCTAAGCAATAACGTCGCTTGGCACATCAATGTCGTGCCAAATGCCTGGGTCTTTTACACCGACTTTCTCAACCACATCTTGATGCGCTAGAACGATTGACTTTGCGCCTTGATCGCCTGTTAACGCTAATAGCGATTCTTTAAACTCCAAACCAAAAGCAACCGGGTTTCCTGCGCGGTGATCACTGTACGGCAAGGCAATATTATTGACTTTTAACGACTGACACACAGTTTCAATCGTGCTCGTTTTTACATAGGGCATGTCAGCCAAGGCAATCAAGTATCCACGCTTTCCTGTAGAAGCGTTGATGCCAAGCTTAATGCTCTCGCTCATCCCAAGGTGACTATTGTTATTAATGATTGGCTTTAGCCCAACGGAATTAACAAGGTCAATGATTTGCGGATCGGTGTTGCAGACAACATTGATATCAGCAAACATCGATTGAACCCTTTTTAGGGTATTGATCAGCATAGGCTCGCCGTTCGCTAAAGGATGCAGCATTTTGGGCGCGCCAAATCGGCTTGATTGCCCGGCAGCTAAAATAAGGCAAGCGATGTCTTCAATGTAAGCCACGACCTAGTTTTTATGTTGCGAGCTGAGCGTTTTGCGTTTGTATCAATTCGGCCAAGATCGACACCGCAATTTGATTTGGCGATACCGCACCGATATCAATACCAACCGGCCCATGAATACGGTCGAGTTGCCTAGCGTGAATACCCAGCTCGCTTAAACTATCAAGTCGGCTTTGATGAGTTCGTCGGCTGCCTAAAGCACCAATATAGAAGGCGCGACTCTCCAACACAGCTGCCAACAACGGATTCTCTAAATCGTGCTCATGAAACAAAGACACAAATGCACTGAAAGTATCTAGTTTGCCTAGGGCGTGCAGCGCAACTTCGTCCACTAGGCTTGACTGAAAACCGGATTGACTTGCAAGCTCGGCCGTTGCCGTATTTTGCGCTAGCAAAGCCACGTCAAAACCACAGTGATTTGCTAGCCCCGCCAAATGCACCATAATCGCTCCCTGCCCGGCAATAACCAGCCTTGGCGACGGCAAATAGCGGCGTTCAAACTCGTTTGCAAATGAATGGATGACCGGCTCACGCTTATCTAAACGTAGTTGCAATTGCTGGATTTTAGCGAGCTCGACAGAGCAATCAAAAAACACATCGATCCCCGAGCCACAAGGAAGTTTGATATCGAAATAAGGCGAATCAAGACCATAGCGATGAGTTTGGGATTCTCCTTTTTGTATCGCCTGCTTGGCTTGCTCAGCAATCGCTTGTTCGGCACAACCACCGGTAATCTGGCCTTTAAAATGCCCCTGTTCGTCGATCAACATTTGTGTGCCAACCGGGTATGGTGCGTTGCCTTCAATGTTGATTAAGGTAGCTAGGCAAATGTGTCGACCGGTCTCAAGCCATTCCTTTGCGCAGCCGATTAGCTCTCTTGGTTCAGAGGTCGAATTATAGATTAGAGACATGCGCGAATTATACGGATTGGCAGGTATATATCGTGACAGATTTGTTCTTGCCCTTTACTTTAACATTGTCGAGGTGCTCATACTGAACCTCAGGGGCCAAAGCCTTGGTGAACTCACTGACGACAATAGGCACTTGATAATTTTTAGTCAGGCCCTCGAGTCTTGAGGCCAAGTTCACGGCGTCACCGACCACCGTATAGGCCATACGAAACTCCGACCCCATATTGCCAACACTCACTAAGCCTGAGTTGATGCCAATACCAATTCGGATTTCAGGTTTGGACTCTTGGCGTAAGCTCTGATTAAGCTCGTCTAAATGATCAATCATGGCAAAAGCCGCCTTTAAACTATTTTGTGCATGATCAGGATCATCCAGTGGCGCTCCCCAAAACGCCATAATTGCGTCTCCCATGTACTTGTCGATCGCTCCTCCGTGCTGATGAATAATCTGGGTCATCGGTGTTAGAAATCGATTCAACCAATCAGACAAATCTTCGGGACTCATGGATTCAGATATGGTGGTGAAGTCTCGAATGTCCGCAAACAATACCGACATTTCTTTTTTCTCGGATTTGAGTGAGTAGATATCGGCATTGGCACTCATCTTGCCAACGACTTCGGGCGGCACATACAAACCAAACATTTTTTGAGTGGTTCTGCGAGCATTGGATTCTAGAAAAAAGCCCGCGATGGTATTGACCACAAACAAAATACACACCAAAAATAAGGGCGGCGCTAAGGCAAGAATGTAGTTTTGATCGGCCCAGAAAAACCAGTTCAACCAAAGTGTCGCTGACATGCTCAAGACAAACACGACGCTGCTCCAAGCCGCCGATAAAAACGGAAACAGCAAGCTTAAAATCACGCCGAGAACCACAACGACCATAATGTTACCTCCAGTGATCCACTGAGGTTTAACGCGAAAACTCTGATCCAGCATGCCAGCCACCAGATTGGCGTGTACCTCAACGCCCGGCAAACCCGGAGCAACCGGCGTGGCTCGAATGTCTCCAAGGCCTTGTGATGAAGTGCCTAAAATGGCGATCGTGCCGCTGATGTCGCCAGAGTAAGAACCATTCAGTATGTCTTTCGCCGATATATATTTAAAGCCATCAATTGCTGTGGCATAAGGCACATACACCGACGCAGAGCTGTCGATTTCCAAGGGGCTTTCCATCAACAGCATCGAGATGGCTTCGAGGCCATAATTATTGTCATCCAGAGAGCCAACGATCACGGCTTCGGGCTCGTCCATAAAAAAGCTCTGGACTAACTTTAAGCTCAGGCTACCGTAAATTTGGCCATCAAATTTATTCAATAATTCTACTCGACGTATCACGCCGTCAGGATCAAGCTCTAAGATGGAGAAAAAACCGGCTGTGGTTGCGGCTTCTTGCAGCAAAGGAATATTCGCACTAAAGCGCGACGCCTGTTGCGCCAGAGTTTCTTGGTTGATGCGCTCTATCGGAAATTCAGAAAAACCAAACATGGGTTCCGGCAACTGACCTACGCTCTGGGCGGTGTGCTCACCAGCACTCGATTCGAAAACATAGCCTAAGACCACACTGCGATCAGCAAATGATTGAGCCATGCGGCGATCACCTGACAATTGTTTGAGTCGGTTTACGGCCTGCGGAGCAGTAAATTGTTTGCCGGAGCTTGGCTCTTCAGTAGACATTGCCTGCTGAATTTCACTAAGGGTATAAGCGTCTTCGGGTTCGGCAAATACGGCATCAAAGCCCAGGGTTGAAACACCATAGTTATCAAATAAAGCATCAACCAAACGAGCAAGTTTTGCCCGCGGCCATGGCCATTGTCCCTCAGCTAATAAACTGGGTTCGTCGACGTCAATGATGATCACTGTGTTGTGCTCGCCTTGGCGCGCCGATAGGCGAACCCTAATATCATAGAGTTGCCGCTCTAGAGCATCGATGAACGGTAGGTTATAGCGAAACTCCAAACTGCCTACGCTGACCTTGGGGCTTGGCTCATATTGATCGAACGCCAATAGCGTTGTTAAACACAAACCAATAAAGATAAGAATTTTTTTCAATGAACCAGTCGACTCTTTATGCCTTTAAATCAATGCCTTTAAATCTAAGCCGTTAAACCTATGCGGTTACAGATTTCGTTTTGGCCTCAAGTGGCTTGTTTGAACTGGCGTCACTTTGTGAGGCTATGTTATGCCCCAGCGACAAAAACGAAACGCCGCGCTCCAAAACAAAACCTGATGCTAACAGTTATGTGTCAGCCTTCAAGGTCGAATAGCTCAAGAGGCTTGTTATGGCTTGGCTTACGTCGCCAACTTAGACTCGACCAATGCACATGTTAACCGTTTTCAAAAAGTCTTTGACCCGCTCCGATTCGAGATATGCCTGACGCTCGTCTTCGTCGAGCGTTACCAGTACATCTACGATCTCTGGTGGCAGCACCAGCGGTTCATCATCAACGAT
The DNA here is from genome assembly GCA_937922925.1 of uncultured Arenicella sp. GTDB lineage: Bacteria > Pseudomonadota > Gammaproteobacteria > Arenicellales > Arenicellaceae > Arenicella. The sequence continues at coordinate 84,031 of CALAKU010000003.1, forward strand.
AACCACAATACTTTCCACGGGCGGTGGATCCATCATCGGCGGATCCATGGCAGGAGGATCGGGCATTGGCGCTGGTGTCATAGGTTGAGGCTGTTGCGGGGGCCCAGCAACTGGAGGTTCTTCCATCGGGGGCTCATCCATTGGAGGCTCTTCCATTGGAGGTTCTTCCATTGGAGGTTCTTCCATCGGAGGTTCTTCCATCGGAGGCTCTTCCATCGGAGGCTCTTCTGGTGGCGGATTAGATGCCTCAAACAGCACATTAAAGCTCGTGGCAGTATCATCGGCGTAACCACTATAAAAAACGTCAACATCGGCATCTGGATTAATCGATGTCGCGCTCGCATAAGAGTCGCCATTGAACGATAAGTCACTGATTGAACCAGCATTGGACGTGATCACGGTGGCTACGTAAGTGAAACCATCCACCGGATCGGGTAAATCGTTCAGAGCGGCGACTAGTTCTACTTGATTGAGACCGCTATCGCCATTTAAAGGGATTGTCGCTTCACCAGTGACCACGATTAGGTCATTGAAAGCCTCGCCTGTATCCGCATTGTAATTAACGTCAATCAGAAAGGTATTGTTTCCTTCCGTTGCATCAAAATCGCCGTCTATGGTTAGAGTGCCCGGCGAAAAACCTGGGTCAATCGTTGTGCCTTCGACGCTCACTAGGCTGGCAGCCAAAGTGCCGCCGGTGGTGATATTTGGGCCACCATACCCTTCTACCGACACACCGCCCCGAATAGAACCCCCACTGGACCTGAAAGACCCGCCAACTAATTGGGAATTTTGAGTGACCTGTTGCAGGATCAAATCTCCGCCATAAAGCTCAGTGACACTGTTTTGCCCGGATTGATTAATATTTCCTCCGACTAATATCAGGTCGCCTGTTTGTGCCGAGAGCGTGCCGGTGTTGTCGATATTGGCCCGAATATTAGTCGCGCCGATGTCTGACCTCATCTCGCCAGGGTTTACATCTTTTTGAATAGTGCCCGTGTTATTGATGGTTCCAAGCGTTCCCTCGTCACCAGCGATGGTGAAAACGAGATCGCCCATTTCGGAGTTCGCTCTGAACGTGCCGGAATTGTTAAACTGCGAATCAACAGGCATCACATCGGTGAAACCATCTGCAAGCACGTCGTTGGCATTATCTATCTCGATTGTCCCACTACGCCATTCAACCGTGCCTTCTTGCTGCCAATTAACCGACTCAAGACGCAGGGCGAAATCACCAGCAGGCGTTTCGTTATCGGCCTCGGGCCCTGTGATCAAACTGCCTGCGCCCGTTGTGGTTAATTGAACCCCACCAGTAGCGGCGCTTGCCGCTTCTCGATTGGAAGAAATACGAGCTTGATCAACCACCAAATTTTCGGCGTTGATTTGATCTACATTGTCAGCTTGCCCAAACTCGGTTGCCTCGAAAGTATCGGCATCATAAAACGAGTCGACGATAACTTCGGCGCTTTGAATTCGTAAAGTGGAATCAATGTCATCCGTGTCTGAACCAACATTGACGTTCAAATCGCCCAACGTTCGAATAGACACATTGAACTGTCGCTCTTCTTCGTTTATGCCCGGGTCAATATTGAGAAGCGCACTCCCAAGTAAGTTAACGTCTCCGGTGGTCGAAATCGACACCGCTTCGCCTGCGAATAAAGAGACTTCGCCATCTTGGATCGTCTCGGAATACGCACTGTCATCCGGGTTCACAACTGTCGAAGTATCACTGGCGTCGATGGTGAGGCTGCTGGAGTCAATGGTTAGCGAACTCGACTGGTAACCTTGCCCATTAACATACGTTTCTCGAGTCTCTAAAGTAACGTCAGAGCTTCGTCCGAGCCCAGTTTGAATAGTGACATCATTGGCGGTAATGCTGGTATCTCCTCTTGATGATGTTAACAAACGATTAAACGCGCTACCTGATTGCTCTACTTCAAGCATTCCACCACTGCCGGGGTCAATAACTAGAATTTCACGGCTGTCGTTTGTGGTGATATTAAGATCGCCCATTGCATCGAAACTTAATTCGCCATTCGAGCGAATTAAGATGCCACCACCGATATCCTGAACTGCGGCATTGGTGAGAATATTAATGTCGCCATCAACGGCCCGATCAGCGCCAAATTGAACGTTTTGTCCTTGAATGATAATACTGTCGGCACACTCGCCAAAGCAGCCGGTTGACTCGACTTCAATGCCAGCGGCATTCAAGTTGATATCACCGCCGATGTAGCCTCCGGTGTCATTGCTGAACTCAGTTACCGCAGTCAACTCAATGAAATCACCTTCGTTAGCAATGCGTATAACCCCATTTCCGTCACCGCCATCACCATTGCCACTAAAAGCGCCTTGGGAGTTGGCGGTGATATTTATCGTGGGCAAGACAGGGTCAGTTTGACCATTCAGGTTAGCGTTGGTGCCTGACCTTAAACTCGCATTTATGTCGACATTCCTTTGCGCGGCTAACGTTATAGCCTGTTCATTCGTAGTCAACGGACCATTGACTTGGATGTCTCGACCTGCAATGACATTTGCCTCGCCTTCATCGGCTAATACCCTACTGCTGATTGAGATGTCTCGATCGGCAGTCAATTGAATAGCTTGATTAGCCTCAACACGAGACTGCCCCGAAACAATAAGACCTGGTAGACCGGTACCCTGTGGGTTAGTGATTTGGATATCTTGTCCGGCAACGGCGGAAATATCTCCCCCCTCAGCGATCAATTCGGTGTTGATGGTGATGTCTTGCGCGGCGTTTAATTGAATGCCCCGCTCTGCCTCAATGTTTCCACTGGTGATATTAAGGTCTTCGTTGGTCACCTGATTCAGCTCGATCGAACCTGTTTGGCTTACAAGCGTGATTTGCCCGCCTTCCATTGGTTCAGGATCAACGAAGTTGGCACTGTCGGTATTGGCACTGGCCACCAAATCGATCGATGAAGTTATATTACCTCCGGCCGTAAAGGTAATATTACCGGAGGTGTTAATTAGCGGATCATAAAAATCAGAGTTGCCAACATTCGGGCCTGGCTCTAATACGATGTCGTTATCAGCATTAAAATTGATGTCTAAATCGCCGACATAATACGTGGTGGTTTGGTTTGCATCATCAAACTCGGATCGAGCTGTATCAATCTGGCCGCTAAAAATAATATTGTTATCGGCGTTCAGCGTTAGGGTTCCGCTTAAGTCGTAAGGGTCCTCGCCAACGAACGCATTCAAACTGCCCTCAAAATAAATATTGCCGTCTTGGCCTGGGTCCGTGGTGCCACTGGCTGAGGTAGTTGAAATCGTCACCTCGCCTCCATCACTGAGTACACGCACAATATCAAAGGTATTGACTACAGCATCAGCCCCGGTGGTAGTTACATCCCATGGATTGGAAGTTAGTAATGGCGTGACGTTAAAGGTATTCGATTGGCGACCTTGAGAAGCAATGGTGATATTGGCTGGATCAATCAACCATTGGCCCGCCTGACCATTGCTTGCCGTAATGTCTGGTGAACCTTCAATGGTCAAGCCGCGCATTCCAGAGGTTTCAATGAAACCGCCATCGCCCTGCTGTGTGCCACCGCGGGCAGACAAGCTTCCGCTTATAATTGAGGCCTGTTCAGAGAATACGATAACGCTGCCGCCATCACCGGTTTCACCACCATCGGCGCGAACCTCAGCCCCGCTGCTGATAATCACCGCATCGGCGTTACGCACAGACTCGTCTTGACCTTGTAAGCCGCCGCCAATTTTGATGTCTCCAGCGTTGTTTGCTGAGGCGTCGACACTCGAGTCATCGTCCAAAGCAATGCGCTGGCCTTGGATGGTGGCATCGCCGGCTATCTCGCCTTGCGAATCACCGGTGCTAAGGTCGGCTGCGATCACCACGTCTCCGTTGGCGCCCGCGTCGATCACCAAATTACCACCACCGGTATCAATATCGGCAGCAATCACAATTTGTTGATTATCAAGTTCGATGAAATCCGAATCATCGCCACTTGAGGTATCTGCAGCGAGCTCTACTTGAGCTGAGCCCGAGTCGGACGCGCTGGTAGAAGCGGTTGATACCGGCTCGCTTTGTACATTATTTGATTCAGGTTGCTCGACACTGCTTGAGACGACCACATCTTGACTGGCCGCTTCAGCTGCGGTAGCGGTTTGCGTTGCTACCGCCTCAACTGCGTCCTGAACTTCCACGTTGGTCTCTACAGCCGAAGAAACAACGGTCTCTGCGACATCAGCCGTGGTTTCAGTTTGCGGCGCGCTTGATTGCTCAGCGGTAGACGATACTTCGGCCGCAGTATCAGCCATGGCATCAGTGTCGTATTGATCAGCTTCGCTAGGCATCTCGCCGTTGGCTAGTTCAGAGCCGGGGTCGCCTGACTGATCGTCGCCTGAGCTTATTGTTTCATTTGTGGCACTATCCGCGTCGCTACTAGAAGTTGAGTTTTCGCTTACTTGAGCATCGGCGTCGGAACCCTGACCAGTTGTATCTTCTTGTGGTTGTGCGTCCGCATCGCTTGGCGTGTTCTGTGCGACCTCTAAAACCTCAGTGGCCTCGTCTTGTGAATCTTCTTGATTGCTAACGGCTTCTTGATTGCTAGCGGCTTCATCGTTCGGCGCCTCTATTGAATTCTCATCAGAGGATGAGCCGGCATCAGCGGTCGCGTCTTCGGTTTGTATTTCGGAGTTAGTTTCTGATTCCGGATTTGTTTCTGGTTCAGAACTGGCTTCGGATTCAGAGCCAAGCTCCGCCACCTCATCGCTTGGTTGGTTGTCTTGCTCGTTTGTCTGTGCGGCTCCAGATTGATCCTGTTCACCGGTTTCGCCTTGCTGGTCGCTTGATTCGCCGCTGCCTTGTTGGCTGTCTTGCTCGCTTGTTTGCGGCGCCATTTCGTCTTCGCTAACCGCTGACTCCGCTACTTGACGACCTGTCTTGATGGTTAAATTAAGCGGGCCAGCCGTAGTGGTGATTGGCGCGTTGATATCAACCCGGTTATGAGCATCTAAGGTCAAAGTAACGGCCGCATCTCCTTCTGTTTTGGTAATCGGCGCATTGACGCTAATGTTACCTTCGCCTTCACCCTCGTCGCTGGTTTTTACCTCGACATTGGAACCGTTATTCAAGGAGGTCGAAATTGCACTGGCTTCGGTTTCACCAATAATGATGTCTTCGGGATCGAGCAGCCAAGTGCCCGCTTCACCGTCAACCGCACTGACATCCACCGGCACACCGAAATTCAATGTCACCTTACCGGACGTCTCAACAAACCCGCCGTCACCACTCACCTGCCCGCCTCGAGCTGAGATTTGACCAAAGGCGTTGGTGGTATTGTCGGACCAGACAATGACTCGACCGCCATCACCGGTTTGACCTGCGTCGGCCCTAATCTGTGTGGCCGCATCAACGTTGGTATTCGACGCGCGCTTGATATCACCTTGGCCTTGGAAATCGCCCCCGATTAATATCTCGCCACCGCTTTCACCACTTGCATCGATGCGAGCATTACTAAGATTAACATCGTCGCCCAAAATCTGTAGATTGCCCGCTTTAACGCCCTCACCAGAAACCGTAATCACACCGCTTACATCAATTTTGTCGTCGGCCTCTAGAACTATGTTGCCTTCGGCATTGCGATACGCGCGATTCGCGGTAATCGTTCCTTGGTTAAAAACCTGATCAGCAAATACTTTGACACTGCCATTGTTGGCGACTAGTTCACCTAAGTTGAGAACTTGATCGCCCGGTGCCGACACACGATACGAGATTCCGTTTTCAATCAGGGAATGCAAGGTGACTTCTCTTCCTGCGGCGAGCAAAATTCGGCCATCGTCCGCTCGAATCAAGCCGTTGTTTTCTACCCTAGGTGCAATTAAAACGACGTCACCATTAGGCCCAGCAGCGATGTAGCCATTATTGGTAATTGAACCGGTTGCGCCAGCGAAA
>CALAKU010000004.1 GCA_937922925.1 uncultured Arenicella sp.
CCACCGACAATGATCTCGAATCAGAACCCAACATTCCAAAGTGGAGATTAGGCCGTTGGTAAGGTGTACGACAATTCTCTTAGGGATTTTTATAAGTCTTGCCGTGCTGAGCTTAGACACACAAGATGCGTTTGCAAAAAAGCGTCAGGAAATGCGGCTGTATAAAGTAAATAAAGACGGCATTACTCAACGCCTTCGATTTACTAGCCGCAAATCAAAGCGGCCAGGCTGTCATAACCTGCTCCTCAAATCACGCGTTTTTAAGGTCTCGCAATTTGGCTACAAATCTTGCCAAGTGTTCAGCGAAAAGAACTGCGCTGCTGATTCGTTGATACTGTTTAAGCATAACAAAATCGACGAGTGGGTTGGCGACTTAGATCAAGGCTATTTGTGGCAGCCAATTGGCGATCAAAAACGCGGCCAGAAGATGAAATCATGGTCTTGCAGTGAAAATGAAAGCTAAGTATCTAGCTTAGCTTTTAATTACTCATCCCGTCTTTTCGCACTCGTTAAGTTTTGCTTGCTTTCTAATTTCTTAGGTTGATTTTGTCTGTGGTTCGTAAATTTGCCAGAGTTTTGTGGTGGGCACTTGGCATTTTATTGTTGCTTTTGTGCCTCGCGGTTCTCGCCTTCCGCTTCGTTCCCTCGGCCTACGTAACGCTAATCAACAAATGGACGCCTTACCATGTCAGTAGCCAGAGCCTGCATACTGGGTTACTACCTGCGACAATTCAGGCGACCAATTTAACGATTACTAAAACGGATGAATTAGAAAGTCAGATAGAACTCTTTTCCGCACGCGATTTCCTCGCCCAAGTTGACTACCAGAGCTTTGTTTTGGAAAAACACAATTTTTGGTCTGCCGACATCAACCAAGCGGCCATTGATGTCGAGCGCCTCGCCACCGAGTTCTCGGGCAATCAGAATGTGTCTGTCAGTAATGAACATTCGATTAATTTACACGAGCTACTGAGTGCATTGAATCTGACAATCTCGAATACCACTGTTCAACTTAATCCGAACATACGATTAACCATTTCAAACTTGGCCACTGAACTTAGAGAGCAAGGTGCCAACAAGGCGAAGGATATAGAACAAAACATTACAATAGATGCAAGCCTCAACGATCGAGGGAAACGCGTCGCTCTTAATGGGCGCCTGACATCAAAAGCGAACAACCGTGCCTCACAAATTTTTTTGGAGTTTGATGACATTGATCTATCCGCTCTTGTTCGAACAACGGAACCTGGCTCATTTGCCAGTGATGAAAAAAATGAGGTGGATTCTGAACCGTTACAGTGGGATTGGTTGGCTGATCTAGAGGCAACAGAGGTTCACCTCAAGATTGATCGTGTTGATTTGGGCGAGGGCTATTTTCGCGAATTAGATATACAAGCTCAGCTTGATCAAACTATTGATTTGACGTCGCTCAAAGCTGACGTCGCTTGGCTAATTGATGAGCGTTTTTCGTTTGAAGATAAACTCCAATTAAATGGCAAGCTAAAACCCATGGAGGATGGCCTATTGAAAGCCGACATTGTGGTTCAAGGATTCGAGAAACGTTTGGAGCTTCAAGGTGAGATCGATCCAACTCAGCCGCTGCAAAGCCAGCTCCAAGTCCAAATAAAAAGCCAGGCTCAGCCCATTCGTGATTTGAGCATAGAGCCCAACTCTAGCCAAGACCCCTACGCTCAGTGGTTTCCGTTCTCTGCAAATTTCTCTGTTTCTCCGCTAGTCGACGCGAAATCAGAAGAAGGGGTTTCCATCGAAATAAGTTATCTTAAGGCCGGCCCATCAAGTTTAGGTGGGCAACTCAAGGTATTTAATCTTGATGCAAGTTCACCAACAGTCGAAGCTTCAATTGAATCTCAATCGTTCCACTATACGAGCAATAGTGAGGGCATAACTTCAGATAAGGCAAACGTGGGCCCTCTATTCTCAAAAGAGCTCATCGATTGGTCTTGGCTATCGTCTGTATTGGTGGATGCTGAAGTTAAAATCGAGACACTCAAAATTGACCAACGAGAACTCCATCAAGTTAATCTACCCATCCGTCTAGATAAGACCGGCTTTCGACTTATGCCCTTTTCTGGTGAACTGAATGATGGCGCAATAAGGGGCAGCATGGAAATTGCGCCCTTGGCTGAAAACCAAGCTCAATTGAGCTTGACGCTAAAAGCATCGGGTATGGACTTAAATGATCTTAAACTCGTTGACGAGAGTTTGCTTGAAGGCGGAAACACATTGTTGGATATTACGCTCACTTCAAAAGGCGGCAGCGTACAAAGCATTGCCCGCAATCTAAATGGCAAGGCATTATTTGAATTGCAACAAGCCCGCATTGGAAACAATGCGTTCGAGTTGATCGGCTCAGACTTAATCGGTGAACTTATTAGCAAACTAAACCCGTTTTTGAAATCCGATCCGACCACCGACTTAAAGTGTGCCGTGGTTAAGTTAAACATCGACAGCGGATTGATTAAAGTGAATAAATCCATAGCGATGGAAACCTCAAAAATGGCGTTGGTGGCGGACGGAAATATCAATTTAAGAGATGAAACGCTTAAACTAAAACTGGAACCTCAGGCCATGGAAGGGATCGGTCTAGACGCAGGAACCATTGTCAAATTCCTAGAAGTTGGAGGCACACTCTCCGACCCTAAACCAATTGTTGGTGCTGACGGGATTCTAAAGAGCGGGGCAGCCGTAGGTGCGGCGATCTATACTGGGGGAGCGAGTATCGTTCTCGACGGCTTACTTTCCCGTATCGCTGCGGGCAACGCCTGCGAACGGGCACGAAAAAAATAGCCAAAGAGCTTACGCCTGTCAGAATCGAACGGAGTAAGTATTAAGAGAGAGCTAAGGGCGCGAGCAAGGACGAGATCAAAGTAATCACGATCAACGCCAAACAATTTAGACGCAAGCCGGTTCGCGCCATAGTTTGTAGCTGAACTTGGTCGGTAGCAAACACCACTGCATTGGGCCCGGTGGCCATCGGCAACATAAACGCACAACTCGCAGCGAGCGCTAAGGGAGCCGCCATCAATTCTAAGGGTAAGCCGGTTTCTATGGCAATTGCACCCAAGACTGGCATCAACGCCGAAGCCGTTGCGACATTGCTGGTGACTTCGGTAAGAGCCAGCACTATCAGAGCGATTATCGCAATCAAGACAATGCTTGGGTAACTGGCAAAGCCAGAGAGGGCTTCGCCGAAATAGGCGCTTAGACCTGTGCTCGAAATCGCTTGTGCCAGAGATAGACCGCCACCAAATAACAATAAAACACCCCACGGTATTTGTTCAGCGCTTTTCCAACTCAATAGTGTGACTTTACTCGATTTGACGTCGCCTGCCCGCACTAAAAAACACAGCAGGACAGCCAAAATGGCGATCATATGATCTGTTAAGCCAGCCAATGGCTGATAGCGAAGCCCATCGAAATCAATACTCATATTATTGAGAGGCCGACGCACTATCCAAAGGCCTGCGATCACAACGAACACACAGAGTGTCCGGCGCTCGGGGGTACTGATAGGCCCCAATTTTTGCAAGCGATCTTGGACAGCGAGCCTTGCCTCATCCATTCCAACCGTGGTGTTAGCTGAAATGCGGAACGCCCATTTGGTTAATACCAACCACGCGCACGGCAATAGCAATATCATCGCGGGTA
>CALAKU010000005.1 GCA_937922925.1 uncultured Arenicella sp.
TTATCCCTCCAAGGATAGGATTGCCTTCAAGTATGAAATCCCGTAATACTTACTCGCGCTCTTTTTTGGTTATCCCAACGATTTGTTGCTTGCTGCAAATCGAACCAAGCATTGCTCAGACTAATCAGCCGACTCGACTAAATGATGCGTTATTGGTAAACAGAGATGTCAGCGATTTTGGCTTGGCTCCTAACGATGCACACGTGGTTTATTTGGCGAATCAAAATACCGAATCCGTTGTTGAGCTATTTAGCGTGCCGAGTGATGCCAGTGCCGATGCTATACAACTCAGCCCCCAAACTCTTAGAACCTCGGTCAGCGCGTCGGAGCCTGCTGGCAGTGTCGGTGAATTTAAGTTCTCACCAGATGGCTCTAGTATTGTTTTTAGTCAAGATAATAGTCAGGGTACGCCTATTTTAGTCTCTGCACTGGTTGCCTCCGGCTCCTCAGTTCCACTGAATTTTACCGAAACCGTACTGCCAGAAATAAGCGTGGTCTCCTTTGAAATAAGCCCAGATGGTAACCATGTGGTGTTTTTGGGGCGCAACGAAGGCTCTGGCGACACCAATCGTCAAATCGCTCTTTATCGTGCTCCGATCTCGGGGGGAAGTGCGGTTGTTCTCAATGGTGCCTTGCCCAATGCAGGTGATGTCAGCGATTTTGTAATTAGTGCCGATAGCTCGACGGTGGTTTATCGAGCCGATCAAAATACCGATCAGCTATTTCAATTGTTCGCTGTTCCTATTGTTGGCGGGCAAGTAACGAGCTTAACCCCGACTTTGGCAAGTGGAAGGTCGACAGGCCAAGACTTTCAAATCAATTCATTGAACACGCACGTTGTGTATCGAGCCGATTCGAATACTGCGGGGCAGATGGAAATTTTCAGCGTTAGCGTTGGCGGCGGCGCATCGTTTCGTCTGAACGATAATTTATTTGGCTCTGACCAAGTCGCTGATGATTTTAAGCTGAGCGCTGATGGTACTAGAGCGGTTTATCGAGCGGGTGATATCGCCGAAAAAGAGTTTGAGCTCTTTAGCGCGGTTGTCAATGATTCGATGAATATCAGCAACACGCGCTTACATCCTGTTCTTGCAAGTGGGCGAACGGTATTCGAGGGATTTCAAATTTCACCGAACAGTTCGTTTGTCGCTTATGTGGCTGATCAGAATGCTAGCAATGTGTTCGAGTTGTTTTCGGTAAACATTAACGGTAGTGGCAATCGACGCTTGAATCGGAACCTGCCGAACCTTGCAGACGTTAGCGAGTCCATTCGATTCACTCCTGATAGTCAGAGCATTATTTATTTAGCCGAACAAAACAATGATGGCGTGGAAGAACTCTTGAGTGTGCCAACAGCTGGGGGAACGGTGCTCACGCTTAATCGACCGCTTTCTCCAACCTTGGGTGCAGACGTAGGAGATGATTTTCAAATCAGTAACGACAACCTCAGGGTGACTTATCGACTCGACCCCACGGTCAATAACCAAATTGAATTATTCACCTCGCCTATTGGTCGCCAGGGTATATCGCAGCGTTTGAATCGAGACTTACCAACAAGCTCGACCGACGACGATGTGAACTCGTTTCAAGTGAGTGCGAATGGTGAGTTTGTGGTTTATCTTGCCGAGCAAGACACCACTAATCAGACCGAAGTGTTTGTTGTGGCTTTCCCAGATATCCCTGAGATACCAGAAGAGCTTTGTCTGCCTATACGCACGCAAAATGATTCAACAGCGGTAATATGTCTTTAACGATTAGAAGATCGCAACGCAAAGGGGATTGTTACTAGAGCTAGGCAGTACCGTTCTGCCCAGGTGTTACAGATGATGCGATTGGCCTAATGCCCGAGAGTTTCTCTTATAAATGGCTATAAACTTTATGAAGGCCGTCGCTTTCACTACAATAGCGCTTTGTATGACTTAGTTAGTTTATTTTATGTCTTCTATCAGTGAATCGATCCGTGCCCAGCTGGGCGACCTTGCTGCTCGTGATCTTGAGCAAGGTATCAAGTCAAAATTTGCTGATCATGATCAGCGAGCGAATGACTTTTCTTTTGATGCGGATGCATTTTTTCTAGATCTTTCAAAAACGCATATCAGTAAGGAGTTAGTCGATGTGTATGAACGCTTTGCCGAAGAAATTGATTTTGCAGGTCGGCGGCGAGCTTTGTTCAGCGGGGAAAAGATAAATGTTACGGAACAACGTTCCGTTTTACATACTTTACTGCGTAACCCTCAGAATCAAGGCATTGAGATGACCTCCGATGATTTGCTGGCGCAGGCGTCGGATGCAAATCAGCAGTTTGCCGCGCAATTAGAATCTATTCAGGCCAGCTTGCATGAGCGTGATCACGCCGTTAAGCACATTGTGCATGTCGGGATTGGCGGCTCGGCTCTTGGCCCGCAGTTGGCTTACGAAGCCTTGAAGCCGCTCAACCCAGCAATGGAACTCTTTTTTGTTGGCAATATCGATGCCCATGAGTTGGTTGCGGTGTTGAGCCAATGCGACCCGCATGCAACCGTGGTGGTGGGCGTATCGAAAACATTTACTACCGCAGAAACCTTAAAGAATTTGGATTCGATTTCGGCGTGGTTCGAAGACGCAGGCGTGATGCAACCGCGCAAACGATTTGTGGCGGTGACCGCGAACCCGATCAATGCAATTGCCTACGGCATTGACGAAGCGAATATTGTGTCTTTCCCAAATTGGGTTGGCGGCCGGTACTCGGTATGGTCTTCGGTGAGCTTGTCGGTAGCCTTGGTGATTGGTTGGCCTGCCTTCCAACAATTTTTGGAAGGGGCTGCGCAGATGGATGCGCATTTTTACAACGCCGAACCAAAAGATAATTTGCCGTTTTTAGCGGCCTGCTTAGATCATTACTATGCCAATTATCTCGGAGCTGGTTCGCGCGCCATCTTTGCGTATGATTATCGCCTGCGCTCTTTGGTGCCATACCTTCAGCAACTGGAAACGGAAAGCAATGGCAAAGATCGTCAGCGCGATGGTTTGCCGGTAGACCAACAAACTTCAGCCGTTATTTGGGGCGGAGTGGGAACAGACGTTCAGCATTCGGTTTTTCAAATGTTGCACCAGGGCACGGCGTTGATGCCTGCGGAGTTTATTTTGGTCGCTCAAGCTGATCATCATCACACCAGCCATCATAATGAATTGTTGGCTAACGGTTTGGCTCAAACGGCGGCCTTACTGGCCGGTCAAGACAAAGAGGTTGTGAATCGCTTGCACGGTGATGAAGGTTTGAGTGAGTCGGCACTCATGGCAAAACAGTTTTCCGGTGATCGACCTTCGAGCACCTTTCTGTTGAAAGCGCTGACGCCATTCTCTTTGGGAGCGGTACTGGCGTTTTATGAGCATCGTACCTTCAGTTTTGGGGTACTAACCAATATCAATTCGTATGACCAAATGGGCGTAGAATTAGGCAAACGTTTGGCGAAACAGATTCGCCCTCTGGTCGACGCCAGTGTTGAAGGTATTGAGGCAGCTAGTGATGCAAAAAAACGGGCAGAAGAGTTCGACCCTTCTACCCGTCAATTATTAGCAATGCTAAAAGGCTAAATGACTTTGAAGACCTAGCGACTCAAAGACCTAACGACTCAGACGAATCAAGAAGCTAGGCTTTGATTGAAGTTTTTCGAGAACTAATCCAAACGAAATTGCACTCGCGTAGAAATCTGTTTGCTGGCGACCGGTAAGCCAGTATTTTGGTTACGTGCCGGTGAGAAACGCCACTTTTTCACCGATTTAACCGCCGCCTTGTCAAAAATCCCAGCGGGCTCCGACTCGATGACTTCAATGTTTATAGGTTGGCCTTTGTTGTCCAAATCAAACTGCACTTTTACCCAGCCTTCGATGTCGCGGCTCAGTGCGCGCGAGGGGTACTTGGGTTGCTCACGGCTGATAATCTTGGCAGGAATGATCTTCGGCGGAGCAGGCGTTGCTACCTGCGTTTCAGGCAAGGCTTCTTCTTTTGCTTGCTCTTCTTTTAAGGCTTCTTTTTCGGCAGCTAATGCCGCGTCTCGCGCTTTCACTTTCTTATTCAACGCAGCAAGGCCAGCGCGATCTACATTCAAGCGCTGTACCAAGGCGGCAAATTTTGATGTGGCTTCGCCGTTTTGCTCTTCAAAGCTTTGATTAGCTAAGGCTAGCAATTGGCCGCTTAAAGCTTTTACGCGAGGTTCTGAATTGGCCTTACTGATTTTATTTGCTTTTAGACCATCTGAAACAAGCTGATAGGCGTTGCCTTTGCTTGGCGGCGCGATATTGCCTTCTTCCAATGCTTTGTCGATACGAGCGATCAAGGCTTGTTCGGCTTTGAGAGCCGCCGCCGCTGATTTCGACCCAGCAATTTCATTGCCGATTTTATCGAGTACGGCGGTGGTTTCCGCGATTTGCTCGGCCGTGCCACTTTCTTGAAGTTTAGCGACATGCTCGTTAATCGCGGTGCTGAGGTCTTCGGCTAAGCGATCGTTATCAGTATTAAGTGGTTCGATACTGCGCAGCGCACCAATGGTTTGCAAGGCCTCGTCGAATTTGGCATCGGCGATCGATTGATCGTAAGAGGTTCTGAGCGCTTCAGCGACCTGTTTGCGGCCGTCGTAAGCCGTGGTGTCGTAGGGGTCGATGCTCAACACTTGATCGAAGTATTCCAGCGCGTTGTCGCCCTTGGGTAACACATAGCGACCATCCAGCAGTGCATTGGATGCCAATTGGTTTAGCTCATTAGTGCGCGAGACGGTTTCACTGATCTCCTCAGAGAAAAGATCGTCGGCAATCGTGTTGCTTTGATCGATCGAAACCGGCGCTGGGCTATCTTCTTCGCCTCCGGTTAAAAAGACGGCGCCAATGATCGCTAAGATAACCGCGGCAACGCCGATATAAATTGCAGGGTTGCTTTTGCGTTCGGCGGCAAGCGAGTCGATGGTGGTTCGGTTTTCGCTGGGGCCCACCGACATGATGTCTTCGCCGGCGGCTTGTTTTTCAACCAGTTCGCTGTGCAGACCGTGTGCCGATTTAAATGCCAGAGCGAGTTGATTGGCGTTGATCGGCTTGTTGAATGCGCGATACACCAAGGGTTGAATGCTCGACTTGAGAATCACGCCCAAATGCTCTTTTTCCCCAACCAGCATGAGTACTTGCGTGGGGTCAGCCTTTTTTAGCTTAATTACGTCGTCAATGGCTTTGTCTGTGTTGTCCCCAGCCAAGTCGATGTCGTAGATAACTAGGCTATTCGATTCCAGAATGCTGGAATCGCTAATGGCTTCCTCAATACTTTCACGTGCAACGAAAGTCTGATCGCCAGAATTATTGCTAATAATGGATTCAACAATCCCTTGGTCGCTCGAGATCACCAATACGGACTGCTTGTTGTGGTCAGTTGACATACGTCCTCCTGCTTATTTTACTGCGCCAGAAGAGGGTGGCATTAATTTGCGATTGGCCCCTTTACCCCTACCTGCATATGGTTTTTTTATTTTCGAATGGGAACCTTTTCAAAATATAGCACTTCGTACAGCGAATTCCAGCAAACCAAGCCCGATAGCCATCATTTATTTGATGCTATCAAGGCCTGGCAAGCCAGAGTGAACACAAAATGGTTGGTTCTAGCTTTGAGCGGCTTTTTTCGCCATCGATAATTTGCGTTGATACCGGCTTTGAACGATGTCGCTGATAACCAAGACAAACAGCACAAAATAGAACGTGGTTTTTGACATTTGTATCACTTCGTTTCCAAAAAGTTTCATGTGCGCCAAATGGCCACCTTCGGAAATCAACATGACGCCGACTAAAAATAAGATAAACAGGCCAAGCACCTCATACATGCGATTTTTTTGTAAGAAGTCTGAGACTGTGTCGGCCAACACCACCATTAGTATGCCGCCGATCATGATCGCCGTGGCCATAATGGCAAAGACTTTAGTAATCGCCATCGCGCTTAAAATGGAGTCGAAGGAAAAGACGACATTCATCGCTACAATCCAAAAGATCACAAACCCCATGGGTTTGGCTTTGCGTTCCTGCTGATGCATTTCTTCTAAGGTCATCATATGCAAGATTTCTTTCATTGCGGTGTACAGAATAAACACGCCGCCAAAAAGCACAATAACCGCATGCAGATTAAAATCCGCTTCAATCACGCCTGTCCATTGAATGGCAAAAAGCTGTTCTTGGAATGCATCGATTAAGTTCAGCAGCAAAAACAACAAAACAATACGAAAAACCACCGCCAAGACAATGCCCCAAAATCGCACTGCTTTTTGTTTGTCTGCCGGTGCTCGTTGGCTTTCGAGTGAAATATAAAGCAGGTTGTCAAAACCTAATACGGCCTGCAGCATCACCAGCAGTAGTAGATCTACCAAATTTGCCAGAGTAAAAAGATCAGCCATTGTTCCCCCTAAGAAGAGATTTTTGAATTTTAGTTTAGTTTAATTAGATCATTCAGCAAGCTGCCAAGCCAAGCGTTGGCCTGCAAAAAACGGCACGATGGAATCTTGGTTGGCTAGTTTGATTTCGCTTGGAATCGTCCATTCTTGTTTGTGTAGCGTAATCGTGTCTGTGTTTCGCGCCAGACCATAAAAATCAGGCCCGTAGAATGAAGCGAACCCCTCTAGTTTATCCAATGCGTCAAGGTCTTCAAAGACGTGCGCATACAGTTCGATGGCGCTCCAAGCGCTATAGCATCCGGCACAGCCGCAATCACTTTCTTTCGTGTGCTTCGTGT
This sequence comes from uncultured Arenicella sp., assembly GCA_937922925.1. GTDB lineage: Bacteria > Pseudomonadota > Gammaproteobacteria > Arenicellales > Arenicellaceae > Arenicella. The sequence goes on from CALAKU010000005.1 coordinate 6,737, forward strand.
GCGGAGCGGAGTCGGTGCCGAGAAAGAATCGGGTTTCACCAGCGGCCACGACATCACGCAATCGATTCTGGTGCGTGTTGCGCTTGAGCACCGGTAGGCAATAGTTGTGGGGTCTGATGCCACCAACCAACAAATCATTGCGGTTTAATAATAAGTGTTGGGGAGTAATGGTCGCCGCCATTGAATCACTCGCGCCCAACACAAAGTCGGTCGCATCGGCAGTAGTGATGTGCTCGAATACGATTTTTAGATCGGGGAAACGTTGATGAATCGGTGCCAAGTGTTGGTCAATAAACGCTTTTTCACGATCAAAGATATCAATGTGCGAGTCGGTGACTTCACCATGAATCAGCAACAACATGCCTGACTCACTCATTTGCTGGAAAACATCATAGAGTGCTTCTATGCCCTTTACGGCGGCGTCTGAATTGGTGGTTGCGCCGGCTGGGTAAAGCTTAGCGGCGACAATGCCTGCCTCACTGGCTTGGCGGATGCGTTCTGGCGTGGTGTCATTGCTCAAATAAAGAGTGATCAGCGGGTCAAAGTCTCGGTCGTTTGGCACCGCCGCGAGAATACGTTGGCGATATTCAAGGGCTTGTTCCGCAGTTTGTACTGGGGGCACCAAATTCGGCATGACAATCGCGCGCCGAAAGCAACGAGCGGTAGCTGCCACGGTTTCGCTGAGAAAATCGCCGTCGCGTAAGTGCACGTGCCAGTCGTCTGGTGCCGTAATGGTCAATTGAGTCATGATTTTGATTCGTTAATAGTGGTTTCGTTTTTCCACTGTTTCGCTACAATACACCGCTGGCCAATTGATCAAACAGTCCCCGCTGGCGTTGCTGAGGCAAGAATATCGCCAGCCACTCAACATGTCGATACAAATTACTTTCCCTGATGGTGCGGTTAAAGACTGCCCCGCGGGTATTACCGGTTTAGAAATCGCCGATGGAATCAGCAGTGGCCTGCGTCGTAACGCTGTTGCCATCACGGTCAACGGTGAGCAGTGGGATCTAACCCGCGCCATAGAAGGCGACGCACAGATTGCCATCATTACTCGCGACACGGACGAAGGCCTGGAAGTATTGCGCCACGACGCCGCACATATCATGGCTGAAGCCGTGCAAGAATTGTACCCCGGCACGCAAGTCACCATTGGCCCCGCGATTGAAGACGGCTTTTATTATGATTTCGCCAGAGAAGAAGCGTTTACACCTGAAGATCTAGAAAAAATCGAAGCGCGCATGCGTGAGATCGTCAAACGCAATGAAGCCATTGAGCGTGAAGTGTGGCAGCGCGACGAGGCGATCACGTTTTTTAAAAACATGGGCGAAGACTACAAGGCCGAGATTATTGCCGACTTGCCCGCCGAAGAGACCATAACGCTTTACCGACAAGGCGACTTTATCGATTTGTGCCGTGGCCCGCATTTACCATCAACCGGCATTTTGCGCGATGGTTTTAAGCTCACCAAATTGGCTGGTGCTTATTGGCGCGGCGATTCTAATAATGCGCAATTACAACGCATTTACGGCACTGCCTGGTCAGATAAGAAGCAACTCAAAGCCTATTTGAAGCGCTTGGAAGAAGCCGAAAAACGCGATCATCGTCGCATTGGCAAACAACAAAGCCTGTTTCATTTGCAAGACGAAGCACCGGGCTCGGTATTCTGGCATCCCAAAGGCTGGGCTTTGTATCAAACGGTGCAAGCCTACATGGCCGAAAAGCAATATGAGCGCGGCTATCAAGAAATTAAAACCCCGCAGCTCGTCGACTTTTCGTTGTGGGAGAAGTCAGGCCATGCCGACAAGTTCGGTGACGATATGTTTTCCTTAACCAGCGATGATCGTCAATATGCGATCAAGCCGATGAATTGCCCCTGCCACGTGCAAGTGTTTAATCAAGGCTTGAAAAGCTATCGCGACTTACCTTTAAGGCTGGCCGAATTCGGTTCTTGCCATCGCAACGAAATGTCAGGGGCCTTGCACGGCATCATGCGCGTGCGCAGTTTTGTGCAAGACGATGGACACACTTTTTGTACCGAAGAGCAGATACAGTCTGAGGTAAGCGAGTTCATTGATTTTCTTCACGAGGTTTATCAAGACTTTGGCTTTGAAGAGATCATCTATAAATTGTCGACCCGCCCAGAAAAACGAGTCGGCAGCGATGACGTTTGGGACCGGTCGGAAAAAGCTTTGGCCGACGCTCTAGACAGCAAAGGTTTGGACTGGGACTTACAACCCGGCGAGGGTGCTTTTTACGGGCCAAAAATAGAGTTCTCTTTGCGTGATTGTATCGGCCGGGTTTGGCAATGCGGTACCATGCAAATGGATTTCTCTATGCCCGAGCGTTTAGGTGCGGAATACGTGGCCGAAGATGGTTCAAAGCAAGTGCCAGTGATGTTGCACCGTGCTATTTTGGGGTCTATGGAACGCTTTTTAGGCATTCTTATTGAGCAGTATGCAGGTGCATTACCGGCGTGGCTTGCGCCGCAACAGGTTATGGTAGCGACGATTGTGACCGAGGCGAACGACTATGCCAGCGACGTAGCCAAGGCTTTGCGTAACGCCGGCTTTAGAGCAGAAACTGATCTTCGTAATGAGAAAATTGGCTACAAAGTACGCGAGCACAGTTTGCAAAAAATCCCAGCCATTCTCTGCATTGGCAAACGTGAGGCTGAAGAGGGCACGGTCGCGGTACGCCGGTTCGGTAGTAAAGCGCAAACCGTGATGCCACTTGAAGAATTTATCGAACACTTCAGCAACGAAGTGGAACAAAAACAGGTGTTTGAAACGGCTGAGGCCAGCGCCTAATTAACCGCTGCGGTTTATCGAAAGGCCGCAGCTACTATTGGAGACCATAATGAAGTCGAATTTTAAAGTTTCAATTACCGCTGGCCTAGTTCTGTTGGGCTTGATGGCGTGTAATCAACAAGTAACGCCAGACGCCGTTGCCAAAGACGTCAAGCTAGACGACGACGCAAGCCGTTTGGGTTATTCCATTGGCGCGCAGATCGGATCTGGCATGCGCTCACAGAACTTGCAAGAAGACGTTACCTTGGAAGGTCTTATTGCAGGTATCCAAGATGCGTTCGATGGTAAAGAGTTAAAACTCACCGATGAAGAAATGCAGCAAGCGCAAATCAATTACCAGCAAAACTTGCAGGCGAAAGCGCAAGCCACAGCGGCCAAGAACCTAAGCGACGGCGAGGCTTTTATGGCCGAAAACGCTAAGGCTAAGGGCGTGCAGGCAACTGACTCTGGTTTGCAGTATGAAGTATTGCGCGAAGGTAAAGGCGACAAGCCGGGTGCCACCGATTCAGTTCAAGTGCATTACACCGGCACGCTCACTGATGGCACTAAGTTTGACAGCTCTTATGATCGTGGTGCGCCAGCGACGTTTCCTGTTGGTGGTGTAATACCCGGTTTCTCAGAGGGCTTGCAATTAATGCAAGAAGGCGCCAAGTATCGTTTTACAATTCCTGCTGGGCAAGCTTACGGCGTGGATGCACCGCCAAGCATTGGTCCAAACCAAGTGCTTGTTTTTGAAGTTGAACTGATTGATGTGGTGAGCAAGTCTGACGACGCGCCCGCCGAGAAAAAAGAAGGTTAAATTGTGAATAAATCGCTCGCGCTGTACTACAGCAGATACTGTTTTTTTTGTCAGAAAGTGTTGATGTTTTTGAAGGGCAAAGACCTAAGTCTAGACCTGCGCAGCACCTCTGAGCGCGAGCATGCCGCCGCCTTAATGCAAGGTGGCGGTAAAACACAAGTGCCGTGTTTGCGAATTGAGAACGAACAAGGTGAGGTACAGTGGATGTACGAGTCCAACGATATTATTGAGTACTTAAGCCAGCAAGCCTAAGTATCTCGGCAGGGGTGTATCTCGGCAGAGGCAAACGGGCGTCTCCGCTCGGGTGTTTGGCCTTTCGAGTTAAGTTTCGGACGGCGCTTTAGCGAAAGCGCCGTTGCCCGAACCTTTTGTTGCCCCGAGCCTTTTAAACCAAGCAAGTTAAGGTAAGCAAGTGGTTTAGATGAGCTGCTGTGTTCCTGAGAGCTCGGCCTGTTAAGAAAGGGCTGCGAAGATCAAATCGCGAATATCGTCCACACCGCCAATGCCATTAACCTTGACGTACTTTGGCGCTGCGGCATCGTCGCTATTGGCAAACGAGTGATAGTAGTCGATCAGTGGTTCCGTTTGCTCGTGGTAGACATCCAAACGTTTACGCACTGTTTCTTCGCTGTCGTCATCTCGCTGGACAAGTGGCTCACCAGTAAGGTCGTCTTTTCCTTCTTGTTTCGGCGGGTTATAAATCACATGATATGTGCGCCCAGATGACATATGCACGCGTCGGCCACTCATGCGTTTGATGATCTCTTGATCGTCTACACTGATCTCCACCACATAGTCGATATCGATTCCATGTTCACGCATGGCGTCAGCTTGTGGAACCGTACGCGGGAAGCCATCTAATAAATAACCGTTCTCGCAATCAGCTTCGCTAACTCGGTCACGCACCAAGCCGGTAATAATGTCGTCTGAGATTAGGCCGCCCGCATCCATAATCTTTTTCGCTTCAAGGCCCAATGGAGTCCCGGCTTTTACAGCAGCGCGCAGCATATCTCCGGTTGAGATCTGCGGAATATTGTACTTTTTGGTAATAAATCCAGCTTGCGTGCCTTTGCCCGCGCCGGGGCCTCCTAAGAGAATCAATCGCATATAGTGAGCCTGTTGCTGTTTGGGGGCCTGTGCGGTGAGCGCCCGTCAAAAAAGGCCGTGTAACATAGCATACAAACCCCGATTACGTTAAGTGGCGATTAGCAATGCCCAAAGAGTCTGATAAGCTTAGTGGGTAGGCCCATATTAAGCCCCAAACTAATTCTCAGTTGCAAACGGAGCAACCGCATTGAACCCAAGCCCCGCAAGTCTAAGCACCTTTCATCGCTATCCGCCTGACGCTTTAATGGCCAACGCCGAGTTGGACACCATTAGCTCGGCTGAGGCCACAACTCTGGATGAATTGTTTCGTGAGCGAGTTCGTCGTAGCGGCGAGCAAATTGCTTATCAGCAATTCGCAGAGCAAGACCAGCAATGGCAAAAATTTACTTGGGCCGACGTGGCAACGCAGGTCGAGCGCTGGCAATTGGCATTTAGCGAAGCCGGTTTGCAAAAAGGCGATCGTGTTGCCATCGCCCTAGCCAACAGGGTGGAATGGGTTGTGTTCGATCAAGCGGCACTGCGCCTAGGGTTAGTGGTAGTACCCTTGTATGTTTCTGATCGAGCCGACAATATGGCCTATGTCTTGGGCAATAGTGGTGCACGACTCGTGCTGCTGGCTAACGCTGAGGCTTGGCACGCTATGCGGGCTACCGACGAGAACATCGAATGCGTCGAGCGGGTATTGTTGCTAAGCGGGCAGGGGGGTGATACGCCTAGTGGTGCTCAAGTAAGCCATGTCGATGATTGGCTACCTGAACACGGCCAACACCTCGAGCGTGGAATGGCTGAAGCCGATGATTTGGCTACCATTGTGTACACCTCTGGCACGACCGGGCGGCCAAAAGGCGTGATGCTCTCGCACAAAAACCTCATGATCAATGCCTACGCTGGCATGCGCAGCGTGGCGCTTACACCGAATGATCATCTCTTATCGTTCTTACCGCTGTCGCATACGCTTGAGCGAACAGTAGGTTACTACGCTGCCTTGATGAGTGGCAGCCGGGTGAGTTTTAATCGATCCATTAAGCAACTGTCGGACGATCTCGCGATAATCAAACCAACAGTATTGATTTCGGTGCCGCGTATTTTTGAGCGAGTTCACAATCGCATTTTCGAAAAATTGGAATCCGAGCCCTCAATCAAACAAAAGCTGTTTCGTTTAACCCGCGATTCCGGTTGGCAGCGATTTCAAAATCAGCAAGGCATTGCGTCATGGAAGCCAATTAGTCTGATTGCGCCCTTGTTGCATCGCCTAGTTGCAAAGCCCATCCTCAAGCGCTTTGGTGGGCGCTTGCGTTTTGTGATCGTAGGCGGCGCACCGTTGAGTATCGACGTGGCTAAAACGTTTGTTGGTTTGGGGCTGCCTCTACTGCAAGGCTATGGTCTAACTGAGGCTAGCCCGGTTGTGAGTGTGAATACGCTTGAGCGGAATCGCCCTGACTCAATTGGTATGCTTTTGCGGGGCGTACAAGCGGCCTTAGGCGAGAACGATGAATTGCTAGTGCACGCCGACTCGGTGATGCAGGGCTATTGGCAGAACGACGACGCAAGCGAAAAATCGTTCTATCTCATTGACGACAAAAAGTGGTTGCGAACCGGTGATCGTGCGTCAGTTGATGAGAACGGCTTTTTGCGCATCATTGGCCGGATCAAAGACATTCTGGTGCTAGCAAATGGCGAGAAAGTGCCGCCGGCAGATATCGAGGCAGCGATTTTACGCGACCCATTGTTTGAGCAAGTGCTGGTCTTAGGTGAAGGAAAATCATTTTTATCTGCGCTGCTGGTACTCAATAAAGACAAGGCGGTAAGTTTGCCAGCAGATCTGCAAACCCAAAAAGAAACGCTGATCAACCGCATCGCCGGACAGATGGACGATTTCCCGGGCTACGCCAAAATCCGTAAGGTTGCGATCAGCCCAGAGGAGTGGACGATTGAATCTGGCTTGATGACACCAACGCTTAAAATAAAGCGCCCAAAAGTGATTGCTCACTACCAAGCACTGGTGAGAGAGCTGTATGACGGCCACGGTGTGCACAAATCATGAGGCATTTGATATCCGTTTTTGTGGTTACCGCCACGCTCGCAGCGAGCAGTGCCGTTTTGGTTGCGTGCAGCGAAGAAGTGTTCGACTCTGGAATAAATAGCAATAGCGATGTTTCGCACGCCAACAGGCTCAAAGATTATGATACCGCCCGTAAGGTCTTCTGGAAAAAAGTCTATCCTCAGGGCGGAGAAACTCTCTATTGTGGGCGCCCGTTTTTGCCCACGGCGAAACGCAATTTCAATATTGAGCATGTGTTTCCCATGTCGTGGGTAACCAATGCGTTGGATTGCGGAAAGCGCAAACAATGCCGAGCTAAGAGCGCGCAGTTCAATAAAATAGAAGCCGATCTGCATAATTTGTTTCCAGCTCGCACCGATGTAAATCGCGCGCGCGACAGTTTTCGATTTGGTGAAATTCAAGGCGAGTCACGTGACTATGGGCAAGACTGTGATTTTGAAACCGACTGGCGTCGCCGCATGGCCGAACCACGCAACGAAGTCAGAGGCGATATTGCTCGCGCCATGTTCTACATGGCCGATGAATATCGCGATCAAGGCTTGGAAATATTCAAGAAACAAGCGCAGCTATTAGCTCGTTGGCATAACGATGATCCGCCCAGTTCGGGCGAAGTTAGGCGTAATGATCGTATCGAGAAAATACAGGGCAATCGCAATCGTTTTGTTGATGATCCAGGCGCATTAAATAAGATGATCGAACAATGGTATTAACAGTTTATGACATGGTGTGGCTTGTATAAGAGCCAAAATGGCATTAAGTAGTAGTAGATACAGTTCTAATATAAGGAACTAACAAAGTCACACCAAAGTAATCAAGAGGGCCATATGCAAGGGTTTAAAAAATTTTCGATGTTATTGATGATGGCAACGCTCGCCGCGTGCAGTGACTCAGGCGTCGAAGTCTATAGCCAATTCAACAACAGCCAAGACATCTCTGAAGGCGACGCCATTTATTTTAATGGCAGGTCAATCGGCGAAGTTGTCGACGTCACGCCTAAAGACAATGGCACTTTTGTGACAATGTCGATGAACCCAGAAGCGGCAGACAAAATCAGTTCGCGCGCAGCGGTAGTCATAAACCGACTTAAACCTGGCGCGCCCATAGAAGTTCACAGCAGCGCAGATAGCACCGAAGTTGGCCTTAGTGACGGAGACAAGTTGACCGGGCTTGACTCTATGATGGGCTTGGTCGCTTGGTCAGTAGGCGATGCCTTAAAAATGGGTACCAATGAGGTCAGCAAATACGTTGATTCATTCACTGAATACCTGAACAGCGAAGAATTCGAGAGCGACAAAAACGTCGTGCAGGAACAGCTCGAATCGGCTGCCACTGAAACCATGGCAGGCCTGAAAGAAGTTGAAACCGAAATTAAAACAGCGCTAGAGGAAACCCAACTAAACGAAGAGCAACTCGCGGCCGCGGTCGAAGAATTCGGCAACGAGATATCGCCAATCGTTGAAGGCATCGCTAATAACGGCGTAAAACTGGCACAAGAGCTTGAACGTTTTGCCCAAGGCCTGCAAGAGCAGAGCGAAGAGCGTCAACAAAGCGGTTCGCAGTTTTTGCAAAGCCTTATTGCAACCTTAGAAAAACTGAATCAGAGTATGGAACAAGGCTTAGACGGCGAGCCTAAGCAAGCTGAGCCTCCTGCAAAGCCAAGCGAGTGAGCAAGAAAGCCAAGCGAGTGAGTAAGCAGCTGCGCAAGCCGATGGCAATGGTGTACCTATAGACCATGAGCGCCATCATCACCTTAAACGCTGGCAGCTCGTCGCTGAAATTCTCGGCCTACTTGCTTGGCAAGCCGTTGCAAGAACTCATTGTTGGGCAGGTGGAGAATCTAGGGCCAGCAGCCACGATTGAATACCAACGCAAAGACAATCACGGCAAAGCTAAAAGCGAGTTAGCTAGCAAGATACGCAAAGAAATTGGCACCGCAGATCACAAGATTGCCCTCACCGAGATACTCAAGGTTTTAGAAACCGTCCTCGATATTCAAGATGGTCATGGGCATAACGTCGTTGGCATCGGCCATCGAGTGGTGCATGGTGGCATAGAGTTTACCAAACCCGCTGTGATCACTGAGGACGTCATTGATCGGCTTTCGGCATTGGTGCCACTTGCGCCTTTACATCAACCGCATAATTTAGCGGCCATACATGCGTCCATGTCAGCCTTCCCAGATGCGGTTCAAGTTGCTTGTTTTGACACGGCGTTTCATCGCAGCCAACCTTGGGTAAATGATGTGTTCGCCATCCCCAAGCAATACTATGATGAGGGTGTGCGACGCTACGGTTTTCATGGTTTGTCTTACGACTACATAACCGGTGTTCTAAATCAACAGTGGCCAGAGCTTAGCGACGCCAAGGTGATTATTGCGCACCTGGGCAATGGCGCTTCGATGTGTGCTTTAAAAAACGGCGAGAGCATGGGGTCTACCATGGGTTTTTCGCCTCTTGATGGTTTGCCGATGGGCACACGCTGCGGGCAACTAGACCCCGGCGTACTATTGTATTTAATGGACAAAGGCTTAGGGCGTTCAGAAATAAGCTCACTCCTGTATCACGAAAGCGGTTTAAAAGGCTTGTCGGGCGTCAGCTCGGATATGCGTGAGTTGTTGTCCAGCGCGTCCGACAGTGCCAAGCAAGCCATCGACTATTATATCTATCGAATACGTCGAGAGATTGGCGCCATGACCACCACCATGGGCGGCCTAGATGCACTCGTATTCTGCGGTGGCATCGGTGAAAACGCCGCACCAATCAGAGAAATGATTTTGAAAGACCTAGGTTACCTAGGCCTTGAAATAAACCATCAAGCGAATCTTGATAACAAAACGAATATCGGAGTTGGCGAAACACTGGCGCTAGTCATACCAACAGATGAAGAACGCGTTATCGCCCGAGGCGTTGTTGATGCGCTAAATTGATTAATTGGAAGGTCTAGCAATTTCATGGCCGATGTTTACAGACAAAAAATTTATTGATGTGTTTGCTTGCCCGTAGAAGATTTTTGGGGAGAGCCGAGGTTTACTAACAAGAAGATGAAATTAAACTGTCATTGCGAGAACATTGAAATCCGAGTTGAGAATCAGCCTGCGGATTTAACGACTTGTAACTGTAGCTCTTGTCATCGCTATGGCGCTTTATGGGGGTACTACAAGCCTGAGGACGTAGGAATCACAATTGGCGCATCAGGAGCATGCGCATACAGTTGGGGCGATAAAAATATCGAATTTGTGCATTGCCGAAGATGCGGTTGCATGACTCACTATCAAACTCCCAAGGCCAGCAAAGAGCCCAAGCTCGGTTTGAACTTTCGTATGGCAGATTCCAAGGCAATAGCGTCTATTCTAATTAGACAATTTGATGGTGCTGATACTTGGCAGTATTTGGATTAAGTGAAAATGGAAAATTTAACCTTGGTGTTATGCTTTTCTCACAACGTACAGAATGGGCGAGATAGCGGACGGAGTAGACGCCAGATGTTCATCAACCATGATGCCGCCTTTGTTGTTTAAAAGCTGTTGTACCGCCTGAGTTTCAATTTTACCTTGCTCATGGCCGGGGTAGCAGAGCACGGTGAGAAGCCCCTTTTTCGTTAAAGCATCCAAGCTTAACTCGATTGCCTCAACGCTTGAGTGGGCAAGAGTGGTGATACGTTTGTCGCTTTTAGGTAGATAGCCGAGATTAAACATAATGCAGTCGACGGCCTTTTTGATGTGCACTTGCAAATTGTGATGGCTGTCGTGAATAAGTTCTACTTGCTGATTTGCGCTTGGCTTTATACGTTGTTTGCTGGTTTCAATGGCTTGAGTTTGAACATCAAAACCGATCACGTGTTTAAAGCCGAGTTGCACTAAGAATGCCGCATCATTGCCATTGCCAAGCGTGGCATCAATGGCGATGTCTTTAGGTTTATCGCTGAAATGCGCTTGAACGATTTGATGAGCGAGGTGGATTAAAGCCATTGGCTTAACTCCGTTGCGACTGGTTTTTTACGAATCATAAGTTGCGCTAACTGCTCAACATAGTAGGGTGCCAGTAAACAACCTTTGCTGCCTAAACCGTTCAGACAAAATGCATTATTGAGTGAGCTTAGTTCTCCAACAAAAGGGCTGCGTTGTCGAGTAGAGGGTCGAATACCAACCCGATGGTTGACGACACTGAATTCGATATTAGTAAATTTTTTGGCGTTATCAATAAGCTGTTGTTGAGAGCGTTCAAGAACAATGTCGCTTAACTCGTTCCACTCATAGGTCGAGCCAAGTTTTGCGTAGCCCCCGTCTGTAGGGAGTATCCATTGCCCCCAATTAAGCATAGGCTTGAGAGGCGCATGCAATTGGATGTCAAGAATAGAGCCTTTAGCGGGCTTAAATGGCAGAGTCGAAAGCCATGGGTTGGCTTGCGCTTGTATGCCCTCGCAAAAAACGATGCTGTTGAAGGCGTAAGTCTTGTAAGTAAAACCGGCTTGGTTGGTAGCAGCTAATGAGTCGTAATCAAACGGTTCTTTGATCAAACTGTCTTGTGCCAATAGCCATTGCTGTATTCGCTTTAAAAGTTGTTGCGCGTCTACTCGATATGTCTGGCTAATGTTGGCGCAGCCAAAGCCTTGGTTTTGAATCTGTTGCGTTTCCAGCGGAGTGATTATTGATGCATAGCCTGATTCCCGCAGCCGCCTCTGCATGTAGTCGGCTTGCCCAGCATTTTTTACCAAACGAATCTGCTCTGTGGGTTGCATAAAGTCATACGCTAAAGCCTCGCCAAGTTCGGTATACACGGTTTTTGCAACGGGTAGGTAGTCGAAGAATCGATCTGTTAAATTCCATCGATGGCCGGTAATTGGGTTGATGATGCCAGCGGCAACGCGAGTGGCGCTGCGATGAAGGTCATTGTCGATCACCAACACGTTTTGCCCCGCTCTAATTAGGCGAAATGCCAGTAATGAGCCTGCTAGGCCTTGCCCAACAATCAAGGTTTCAAATTTTTGCGATGGCATGATCGAAATTTGCTCGCTAGTTTATGCTATGGTTTTGCATCGGAATGGGATTATAACAAAGCGACTGCTCCGCTCTCATGGCAAAACATCTTCTGACTCAACGCCGTTTTTTACCCTATTTTTGTACTCAGTTTTTAGGTGCGTTTAACGATAATGTGTATCGCTATGCCTTTGCGATTCTGATTACCTACTTTCTCGCTAAAGAGAATCAAGGCGTTATGGTTAATGCGGCCTTGATCGCTTTTATTTTGCCTTTTTTTTTGTTTGGTGCAATTGCTGGGCAACTGGCCGACAAATACGAAAAGGCTTGGTTGATTCGGTGGATAAAAAACGCCGAAATCATCATCATGCTGCTCGGCTGTGTGGCCTTGTATTTTCAGTCGGTCTACGGAATGTTGGGTATCTTGTTTGCCCTTGGTGCTCAGTCTTCCTTTTTTGGGCCGATCAAATACAGCATTTTGCCGCAACATGTAAATGACAAGGAAATCTTAAGCGCTAACGCCTATGTTGAAGCGGGCACCTTTATCGCGATTTTATTGGGGCAGGTATTAGGCGGCGCATTGGGTGAGAATCCGGACTATCAAATCGCCCTAATGTTGTCGATCGTTGGTTTTGCCGCATTGGGTCGTTTTACTGCGCATTTTATTCCGCGTGCCCCCGCCGCTTCGCCAGAGCTTAAGGTGTCGTTCAATCCGATTATTAAAACCATTGAAATAGTGCGCATGACCTATGCGAACCCCGGGGTATTTAAGTCGATTTTAGCTAATTCGTGGTTCTGGTTTGTTGGTTCTCTTATTCTGACGATGTTCCCGGTATTCGCAGTGGATATTTTATCAGGCGATCCCAAGGTGGCGATTTTTCTGCTGGCAACGTTCACCATTGGTATTGCATTGGGTTCTCTTGCGTGTTCGATTTTTTCTGGTGGCCGCGTTGAAATCGGCTTAGTTCCGATTGGTGGCTTAGGCATCAGCTTTTTTACTTGGAAGCTCGGTGGGGTTGTGATTCCCGCCAGCGAAGAACTACGAACGCTTACCGAAGTGCTCGCAACTCCGGGTGCTTTATGGGCGTTAGGGCATTTAGTGATGATAGCCTTTTTCTCTGGGTTGTTCATCGTACCCTTGTACACCTATATGCAAACTCGCAGCGAAGAAGCACAACGTTCAAGAGTCATCGCGGTAAACAATATTATTAATTCCTTATTTATGGTGCTCGCTGGCGGCCTGGGCATAGCCTTAGTATCCGCGGGCTTCACTGTCTTGCAAGTGTTTCAGATTATTGCAGTAATGAACCTGTTAGTTAGCTTTATCATTATTGCGTACGTCTCTGACTATTTTTTACGCCTAGTTAGTTGGGTGTTGACTCACAGTGTCTATCGTATTCATAAAAAAGACTTTGACTTAATTCCCGAGCAAGGCCCTGCTTTAATCGTAAGCAACCACGTTAGTTTTTTTGACCCGCCGATATTATTGGCGGCGCTGCCTCGGCCTGCACGGTTTGTGATGTGGTACGGTTTTTATGAACTCCCCGTGGTAGGTAATCTGTTTAAGTGGCTAAAATCCATCCCCATTGGCAACCGCAAAGACCGGCCAGAGTTAGTTAAAAAGGCCTTTGATAAAATTGCCGAAGAACTCGAAGACGGGCGATTAGTCGTCGTATTCCCTGAGGGTGGCATTACTCGAAGTGGCGATATCGCGCGTTTTCAACCCGGCATTGACGAGATCATAAAGCGAACTCCTGTGCCAGTGATACCCATTGGTATTCAAGGCATGTGGGGCACCTGGTCTTCGCGCTCTAAGGGCAGAGCATTTAGAGGAATTCCTAAGTCTTTTTTCAAGCGTATTTTCTTACGCGCAGGTGAACCTGTTTCTCCTGACCAAGCGGGCCGTATTGTTATGCATGAAAAAGTACAGGCCTTGCGGGGCGAGATAAAATAAATAGCGCAGGAGCTAAGATGAGTAATGTACAGCGGTGCACTTGGTGCGAAGGCAATGACCTTTACGAGCGGTATCACGATGAAGAATGGGGTGTGCCGATTTATGACGACCGCGAGCTTTTTGAAATGCTCAATCTCGAAGGTGCACAGGCCGGCTTGAGTTGGATCACCGTCTTAACTAAGAGAGCACACTACCGCAAGGTGTTTGATGGATTCGACCCAGAGAAAATCGCGGCCTATACGGACAAAAAACGCGAGGCGCTTCTAAGTGACCCCGGCATTATTCGCAACAAACTCAAAGTAAATGCCTTTATCGTGAATGCACAGCTCTATTTAGCTATGCAGGCTGATTCAACCACGCCGACTTTTTCAGAATACCTTTGGTCGTTTGTTGATGGCCAACCAATTATCAATCAATGGGCAAGCCTCGCTGACGTACCCGCAACGACTGAGCAATCCGATGCCATGAGCAAAGATCTTAAAAAGCGCGGTTTTAAGTTTGTCGGCAGCACGATTTGCTACGCCTTTATGCAAGCCGCGGGCATGGTCAATGATCACGTAGAAAGCTGTTTTCGCTATCGCCAACTCAGTTAAGCATTAGCTCAATGTTAAAGGAGTTGGGCTTTATCTGTGTTGATCGATAAGTATCGGGTTGCCATCTGGGTCGACCACCATAAAACTGGCAGGCCCTTCGCTTGCGGGATCAGCTGGGTTGACGATCTCGATTCCAGCTTTTTGCAGTTGTGATTGGATTTCACGTACATCGGTAAACGGATCAACATTTTGGCCGGATTGATCCCAGCCTGGGTTGAACGTCAATGTGTTTTGTTCGAGCATGCCTTGGAACAAGCCGATGATGGTGTCTCCATTTTTCAAGATCAGCCAGCCCTGATCAAGATCACCGTGGAAAACCTCAAAGCCTAGCTTTTGATAGAAGGCTTGTGATGCGTGAATGTCCGCCACGTTCAGGCTAATCGAAAACGCATTTAGTTTCATTCTAGAGCTCCCTAGCAGTTAGAACAGTTAAGTAGTAGTTTGAACAGTTAAGTAGTAGTTAGAACAGTTAAGTAGCAATTAGAACTGTTGGTTAGTAATTGGAATGGCCAACTAGTAAAACAAATCGAGTTCAAACTGTACAAGAGCTGAACCAGCAATTAAAGCTTGTTAAGCGAAAATCCACAGGCCGCGTGGTAGTGTTTCGCAATGATCAAAACTCTCTTGAAATTGGCGCTGTCCATCGCCGTGTCTTTCGCTGTGGTCGCGCTATTGTTGCGCATGGTCAGCACGGGCTTGGCCGACGGCGAGCGGCCTAGCGTGGTCGCGGCGTTGCAAAATACATCTACCAGCCTACTTGTTACTGTGGCCTTGGTTTTCTTGGCAGGCATCTTATTTCGAGCAATACGCTATCAGCTGTTGTTGCGCCTCTGCGGTGAAGAGAATGTGCCGAGCTTCCCACAAATATTTTTAGTGACCGGGGTACGCAATATGTTTGTTGACATGTTGCCGGCTCGAGTTGGCGAGCTGATTTATGTCGCCTTACTAAACAGAGGTTATGGCGTTAAATTGGAAAACGGAGCGAGTTCACTGGCGATTGCCATTGCCTTTGATTTTGTCGGCTTATTGTTAGTCGCTGCAACGATTGTGATTCTGCAATTGGGGGCCGGTGACTTACAAGGCTGGGCGGTGAGTGGAATCATTCTGGCTCTAATTTTGTCGGTGTTGGCGATTGTGGCTTTGTTCTTAATGCTGCCTGCATTTGATCGAACATTGCGCCTGCGTTTGAGCCATCACTATAGTGCAGACACGGTTTGGGCAAAGTTGCTCAACTTTATTAGCAAGCTCAGTGAAAGCGTAAGCCAAGTGCGCCACTCTGGTGGTACGGCGCGCATTGTTGCGCTGTCGGTGGTGATTCGTTTGCTCAAGTATTTGGGCTTTTATCTTTTATTTAAAGCGGTAGCCGAGCCGAGTTTTGACAGTTTAGCCAGTTTAAGTGATGCCACAATTGTCGGTGCGTTGATTGGCGGCGAGGTTGGAGCCAGTTTGCCGCTGCCGACATTCATGAGTTTTGGCAGCTATGAAGCCGGAACGGCGTTGGTATTCCAATTATTGGGAGTTGCCGATCAAGCGGCGGCTCTAGTAACCATGTTGTGTGTGCATATTTGGAGTCAAGCAATGGAATACGTATTAGGAGGGTTTTTATTGGCCATGTTCTTTTTGGTCAATCGCGGTGGTCAGCGTTCTCAAGCGGCCCTAGATGCAGCTGGAATGAGCGGCAGGGCGCGCCTAGTAACAATTTTCTCTGCCTTGCTTGCGGGCACTATCTTAATGGCGAGCACTGGTTTTTTAGCGTACCAAGTGTGGGCCGCCGGCAAGCTTGGCGCAGTAACAGCACCAGATGCTGGATCGATTGATCTTGATGCTCAGCAAGCTCAATTGGCATCGACTGACGATTTGGATGGCTTTGTGGTCTTTAGCTCGAACCGCGATGGCAATCACGATATTTTCAAGCTCGAACTCGCTAGTAAAGAACTGAGCAAGCTCACCACGCATCCGCATACCGAAACCTACCCAAGGGTCTCGCCCGACGGTAAGCAAATGGTGTTTGCACGAGCGCACCAACCTTGGGTTTCACAACGAAATACCGTAGCTTGGGATGTCATCTTGCTCGACTTAGAAACAGGCGAAGAAACCAAACTGCAAGAACGAGCCACTGCGCCAGCTTGGGTCGATCAGAACACCGTGAGTTTTATTCAAGATACAGTACGCTTTCAAACCATGGATATGCGCACTGGTGCTATCGCAAATGTGTATGAAACAGGTCTCAATAACCAGATGCCCAAAGGCTCTGGTATTTATAACCCCAAGATAAATCCCAAAACCGGCCAAGTGGTTTTTACCGCAAAGCAGGTTGATATTGGCTCACATACCGGGTTTTGGGGCACTGCAATAGATACCAACGGCCAACACAAAGCGGTGTTGAATGGCTGTGAATTGACTTGGAGCAGTGATGGCTCGACTCTCTTTCAAGTGAGCCCGGGTAACGGTGGAAAAAGTAATTTGCAGATCGTCACTGTCAATCAATCGACCTTCGAGCTCAGCACGTTGATTGATCTTGAAGGCGAGTTCAGCCGCGAGTACTGGCCCAAGCAATCCTTCAATGGCGAGTACATGGTTTTTGGAGCCAGCCGCAGCAAGCAAGACCATGAACACGACACCAAAGA